>CAZEYJ010000289.1:0-24809 GCA_964516795.1 uncultured bacterium | reverse complement strand
AATGTCCTGAAGGTTTTTGCATTTTTCCAAACAGGACTGGTTAAAGAAGAGTGTCGGCAGCCCTTCCGGCAAACTTTTGCTTTTAAGGCCTATGACCGGGGGGAGACTATTCATCGCAAGGCAGAGGCCTTGATGGTTCATTCCTGTGACAGTGCCGACAAGGCTGGGAAAGCTAGCTTCGAGCGTGCTCGAACAACCGTCAAGGTCAAGGCGGTTGATCATCAGGCTGTAGGTCCCAAGAACACCTGAAGAGGGCCAATCTAAATTTCGGGCGAAGGTCAATCCTCCTTCAGGATTATAATTGACAAGGGCGGAGCATCCGATCGGATGGCCATTTTTTTCTATTCCGTTCGCTGAAGCGAGGGGCAAGTGAGGCAAATCGGGCAACAAATGAAAATAAAGGAGATTATCTCCGGTGAGTTTTGTAGGGGATTTCCACCAAGGCTGTTGTTGAGCCCAGAGAGAATATCCTTCGACGATCCCTTCCATTTCACTTAAGTAACGATCAGGAATCCTCTCGCGTATTTGATTGAGGAATTGAGATAGATTTTCAGGCGTTTCCTCTCTTTCTATGAAGCGTAAGCTAAATAAGAGCCGTTGATAGACTTGGTCAATGGCTTCGGCGCAAAGGTAACCGTGGGCTTTTCCGGCTTGGAAGGGATCATTAGAATTTAATGAAAGGATTGGGATGTCGCCTTCATAATAAAGTCTGCTGCCTTGATATTCTCCTTCTTGGTATACATGCCTTTTCATGTCGTGATGGGGAGGGATGTAGATATCAAGAGCAAAGTGGGCGGCGGAAGACAGTGAAAGGACAAAGGCTCCGGTTGCTGCCGTTCTTAACGAGGTCCACAGGCTGTATTGAGAGGTGTTGAGAGGGGTCGAGAATAGTAGACCGGCTCCTAGGGCTAATCCGGAGATTTTCAATATTTTTATTGTCGCCGGGTGCTCGTAGATCCAATTGGCAGCCTTTTTAACAACCCAATGATTTTCTGCATTGTGGTTGTTTTGGCAATTTAAATTAACTGATTGTGTCATAATTAACTTGGTTTTATTTTTAAAATATACTAACAATTGTATCATATTTTACGTTTAATTTAGTTGTTTTTTTTGGGGGTGGTTATAACTTTTTTGCTTTGGCTTTATGTTAAATAAAAAATTTAATTATATATTGGTTCGGGTGTTCTGTGGCCTGGCGTTGTCCGGATCTGCGGTGGCAGAAGAGCCTTGCCTTGGCAATATCCGGCAAGTGACATTTCCTTCCATGGGCTTTGAAAAGGCGGGAGAGGCCTATTTTTCCCCGGATGGGAGGGCGATCATTATTCAGGCGGTCCCCCAAGGGGAAAAACACTACCAGATCTACACGATGGATTTGGAGGCATTGGCCCCTGTCAGGGTGAGCACGGGAAGGGGGGCCTGCACATGCGGCTTTTACAGGCCGGATGGAAAGAAGGTCCTCTTCGCATCGAGCTATGAGGCTCCCGAGGTGGTTGAAAGGGAAAAATCTTCTGATCGGTATACGTGGGACTTGACCCCTTATATGAACCTTTACGAGTCTGATCTAGACGGCTCTTCTTTGAAGCGGCTGACGGATGGTCCTGCCTATCATGCAGAGTGCGCCTATTCCTCTGATGGAAAACAGATCGTTTATGCGAGCAATGAAAATGGCAGCATGAACCTCTATGCGTGCGATGCGGATGGATCGAATGTGCGCGCATTGACGCAAACTGAAGGGTGTTATAACGGAGGGCCTTTTTTTTCTCCTCAAGGCGACTGGATCGTGTTTCGCGCCGATAGGCAAGAAAAGCATAGGCTTCAGCTCTATCTCATCCGTTCCGACGGATCGGAAGAGAGGCAGTTGACCTCAGATTCCCATGTCAACTGGGCCCCTTTTTGGTATCCGGACGGAAGGTTTATCGCGTATACGACATCTCAATATGGACATCATGCGTATCAGATCAACCTGATCGACATCCAAACATTGCGCTGTTATCGTTTAACTGAAACTCAGACTTTTGAGGGGCTGCCGAGCTTTAGTTCCGATGGAAAGAAGATCGCTTGGACGTCAAAACGGGGCGGGGGAGCGCCCCAGGTCTTTATTGCTGACTTCTTTTTAGAAGTTTTGGTTGGTGTCGACTAGGAAGTTGCTGTTGTTGGCTAGGGTCATGTAGGGAGACTGTTGGACCTTATGCTTGCCAAACGCATAGGTAAGACCGATGCAGAGGTCGGAGGCATAGTTTTTCGATGGGCCGATCCCAGAGTTCCCTCTCGGGGCCATGTAGATGCCATGTCCATCGAGGCTAAGGGAATGGGTCAGAGGGACAGAAAATTGGATGCCGACGATGTAGTTGCCGGGACGGCCAGACTCATACATGAGGCCGCGCCGATACGGCGTTCCGGCCCAAAGCATTCCATATCCATGGTTTTTGAAGTAGTGGCACCAAAAGAGGTTGACTTGGCTGATCCCTCGGAAGCGCAAGGGGAGATGCTGCGATCTTTCATGGTCGGTTTGAATTCCATAGGAAGCCCAAACTCCCACTTCATTGCCGCCCCGGATCAAATAGCCGAGCTGTCCGCGGATCTGATCAAAACAGGGATCGGTGGCAAAGAGTCCGAAATTTTTATTCAGCATCCAGTCGTAGGCGATTCCTGCATTGAATCCAAAACAAGGCACTTGTCGTGAAGCAGCGATGGTGATGAACCCTTGTTGTTGAAGCGAATCGGGATCGCTGAAAGGGGCAGAGCCTCTTCCTGCCCAGTCGTAAAGTCCATAGCTGCCGCCGAGCTGCATCGAGAAATGCTGAGGAAGGAACCCTTTTAAGTTCAGCGCAGCATAGGCTCCCCAATTGTTGTTCCAGCTCCCTTCGGGCAAGCTTCGAAAGTCATCGGCCGCTAAGGAGAGGTCGATTTCGAGAGGGCAGCGCGATTCATAAAAAATGGGGTTTTCACAAGAAGTTTTAAGCGCAGTGGGATGGGGTGCTGCATCAGATCCTTCAGCAAAGCACACGTTGGATAAAATAAGGGAAGCAAAGGCTGAGAGGATTTTTGATGACATGACGATCTCCACAATAGATTTGGAAAAAATATAGCTGACAAACATTTTTTTGTGTATCAATTATTCGAGGAAAAATTTGATGAGGGGGAAGTGATGAAAAGGGTATTGTGGGGTTTGATCGGTGCGTGCAGCGCGTTATATGGACAAAATCAGACGTCATACGTCACTTTGCCTCTTCCTGAAGACTCTCTTCCTTTTCGCCTTCAGATCGAAGAGGCGCCTTTTTCTTTGCCGGCAGGATTGCAAGCTTATGTTTCCGGCATCTACAAAGATGAGTATGTTCTCTTGAGCGGAAGGACCTATGGCCTTCACGGCTTTTTAGGCGATACGTTTCCTGCGGATTCCCAAAATACGATGGTCTATGTCTTGAACCTCAAGACGGGAAATACCGTTTCAAGATCGCTGACCGACCCCAAATCGGGATTGACACAGGAGCAGATCGAGCAGTTGTCTGTGACCAATGCCCTGTTTTTTCAGCCCGATGGATCGAATACGCTTTATATGGTGGGTGGATATGGGATCAACTCGGCAACGGGACTCCATGACACCAAATCGGTCTTGACGGCGATTGATCTGCCTAGCCTGATCCAATGGGTCAAAAGGAAATCAAAATCTAAGAGCGCTGCAAAATGCCTGCGCCAAGTTTCCGATCCGATTTTACAGGTAACAGGAGGAGTGATGTGGCAGATCAACCCCCATGAGCCGGCTCTTTTAGGATTTGGACAAAATTTTGACGGAAATTACGTCAACACCTCTTCGAACGGGGATTATACGTATCAAATCCGCCCTTTTCAGATCATCGATACGGGAAAAAGCCTGTTAGTTTACCCCTATCGACAACCTATTCCTAATCCCATTTACCGGCGTCGGGACCTCAATATCGTTCCCGCAATGAAAAAATCGAGCAGTTCGCTGGAGCAGTATTTAATCGCTTACGGCGGCGTCTTTACACCCGGGAATGATTTTGGGGCATGGACGATCCCAGTCGAGATTCACGCTGACGGCTCATCGAAATCCCTCAATGTCTCCAATCCAAACACGTTTGCTCAAGGGATGAACAATTACGAATGTCCCAATTTGGGATTGTATTCTGAGAAGACGGGGGATATGTACACTTTGTTCTTCGGCGGGATCAGTTTTTTCTATTCGATCAATGGGGGGCTCTATTCTCCCGGAGGTTCGTTTTGCGAGGATAGCGGTCTAGGGTTCACGAACGATGTCACGGCGATCCGGATCGATCGCTCGGGGAATTATCAGCAGTATTTGATGAGCGCGACCTTTCCGGCAATCGCTCCCACGTTCGGTACTTGCCCCCCTCCTACTTTTCCGATCACGTGCGCCAATGTCGGCCTCCAAGCTTCTCCGGTCTTGTTGTTCGGCGCTTCAGCTTTTTTTCTGGCCGTTCCCGATTTGCCTTGTTATCCCAATGCCGTTGTCGCTTTGGACAAGCTAGGATCAAAACCGGTCCTCCTCGGCTATATTGTCGGAGGAATTGAAAGTTCCGCAGCAGAAACGTGCAGTGAGTTCACCAATGACGACACCCGCCCCTCCCAGCGGATCTTCTCTGTCAAGCTGATCCCTCAAAAATAAAATGCTAAAAAAATTCGGGATCATCTAGGCTAACGATTGTCTAGATCAGTGGATAGGAAGTCATGACAATAGCAATTGATGAAAGCTCGAAGACGAAAACCGTCATTATCTCTTACACGAAGATGTTTGTTCTGGGTGTTGGGATCGTCTTTGCAGCGATCTTCATCGCTTCGATCTTAAATCAGTGGCGTCCCGTTTCTCCGCTTGTTGTCAGGATGTTCGAGTACTTGGGCTACATTGGGTGGTGCGCAACGTTGGGCATGTCCAATATCCAGACTTGGGGAAGAAAGACGTTTTCCGAGTGGCTCGATAATTGGCTGGCCAAAGTCTTTTCTGTTGTCGGGATTTTTTCTTTCGTTCTGGCAAGGGAGCTGGTTCCCTTTGAGTAGGAAATCGGTTAGAAGGCGACTGCGAATCCTATCTTGCCTCCGCCGGCGGCCGGGCTCATGCCTGCGCTGATACCGTATGAGCCGCCTCCTGCGGCGCTGCAGATCGATCCGAGCGCCCAGCCTCCCACCATGCAGAGTCCAACGACAGCGATGGCTGTCCACGTGGAACGAGCTTCCCTCTCTTTGCGTTTTCGGATCGCAATGCGCGTGTCGTTGATGGCGATTGCCAGCTTGGCGTCTTGCACTTTGACATCTTGCAAGGCTTGGCCTGTGAGAACAAAACGGCGTCGAAGCCCCTCATTGTGTTCTTCAAGTTGTTGTGTTCCCGTGTGGAGCTCTTCGATCCGTCGTTCGACGAGATCGAGTTTTTCCTTGTCTTTTTCGCTCAGCGCTGCAATTTGTTCGAGCCGCGTTTGAGCAGCTGCATCAACCCGCTCATGGAGCGGAGCAAATTCTTGTTGGACTCTTTCGGCGAGCTCTTGTTTGATCACAACAAGGTTTTGGGCAAGCCGTTCCGACTTCGCTTTTGCCTCAAGGTTTTGCTGCCTTCTTCTTTCCCGGCGCGACCTGATTTTTTCACTTTGGACAGTTGGGATCGTCGGCAATTCGTTTTTTGCGACGAGCTCGGCGTAAGCGGTTTCAAGAGCCTCAGAAAGAGGTGAAAGGGGTCTTTGCTGCTCTAGCCAGTCGATGAGCTTAGAGACGATGGGATGGGCCTCTGTCGTAAACGAAACAGGCGGGTCTTGCGGCGTCGAGAGGGGAGGGCTGCGGCGCTCTTCTTCAGGAGTTGAATGGAGGTAAAGGCTCAGCGCTTGTCTACTATAAGTTTTACCGTCGCTGCCAAGAAGCGCATCGCGCCTTAAAGGAACGTTGAAGGGATCTCTTAGCATCTCTTCCAGAAGGGTGAGAAATTCCTCTTTCACTAGGTCAGGGTTGCGATGGAATTGCAAAGCATCTAAAAAACGGTCGTTCCAGTTCTTCAGCTCTAGAGTGATCTCATCTTGCAGCCTTGATGATTCGATCAACCCTTTAAAGTTCTGCAGATCGGCTATGAGCAACTCTTTGCGCCTGAGCTCGTCGGCGACGAGCTGTCTTTGTCCTGCCGTAGCGAGCAAGCTGCTTAGGCCTGAAGAAGAAGAGGGGATATTCGCTGCTGCCATGATGGTTCCTTATTCGTCGGTTTCTAAAGAGAGAGGAAAAAGATCTAGGGGGTTGGTTTGCATTAAAGAGGAGCCGATCGAGCTAGAGGCGCTGCTCTCTTTTTCCCGTTCGAAGGTCCCTTGCCGGCTGCTATGGAGCATGCCGCTGATAAGAGCTTGATTTGCCGCTCGGTGCGCGGGAAGGATTTGATTCATCGCTTCTCGTGCTTTCAGGAGGGAATATAGCGACTCGTCCATGTTTTTTTGGGCCCGAAGGAAAAACTCTGCCTGTTCTTTTCTTCTCAGTTGTTCTTCTTTTGGGTCGTGGTTTTCGTCTCTGGGGGCGTATTTCTCAGAGTTGCAAATTCTGTGGCAGACCCTTTCTCCACAGCCAATGATCACCTGTTCTGTACGGTTTGCATGCCGCTCGGCATCGCGCAGCGCGGCCCTCAACTGGAAAAGATCGGCTTCAGACTCTTTTTTATGCTCGATGTTCTCTTTCAAGCGGGGCTGAATTTTGGCGATAGCATCGCACTGCTCCATATTGAGCTTCTTGAGATCTTCCAGTGTCTTCTGGAGAGAGTTTTGCTGGTCGATGGCCGCTTGCAAGAGGGGGACATTGGTCAGTTCTTCAATAAAACCGTCGATCTGGTCCTCGGCGCTTTGTTGCTGCTGCTGGAGCCTTTCGCTGCAGGCGGAGATCGTCCTCTTTGTTTTCTCAGTGAGTTGCTCGATCCTGTCTTGCAAAATTTCCTCGGCCGGGATCTCCCGTCTTTGGTCCATTTGGATAAAACGGATGCGTGCTTCCATCGGGTCTAGCGGCGCTCCAGGAGGTGGGATAGCCATCGATTATACCTTATTTAAAGTGTCTTCGAGATTGGCTGCTAAAGCCATCTGCCTTGTTTCAGCCTCTTCCATCTGGTCTGCAAGGTGTTCCATGTCTCCCAATTGAGACTGGAAAGCTTTAAGGGCTTGCTCCACTTCTTCAGTCAACCGGTCGATCCGCTCATGGACAGAGTCTGCCATCTGTTGCCGGTTGGCATTTAGCGCGAGGAGGGCTTCTTTGAGCTGGTTGAACTTAGCGATAATGCGTTGATTGGACTGATTGGCCGAGGCGAAGACGTTCTGGAGCTCGTCGCGGAAAAATTGCTCGAGCTGTTGAAGAGTTTCGAGGAGCTTTCGCTTATTATCAGAATCTGTAATCTCATCGAGGAAGGTCTCGACGTCTTGGGGATGGACAAGACCGCCCAAGACCTCTTTTAACTTCTCTTCTACTGCAGCTAGAGTGTCTTGCCGTCCGTCCTCTTCATCGATGGCAGGCTCGATCCGATCGAGGATGAGAAGGGCAAGGGCGATGCTTAAGTTGGAACAGAGCTGCTCCGCTTGAGGGCTTTTGTCTTTTTTTGCTTGGACATAGAGCTGAGTATAGCGCGATAGTCTCGCCAAGTCGACATCAGCGCCTGGATCGAGCTCAAGGACTTTTTCAAGCAGCGGTTCAAGTTGGCTGCTCAAAGAAGGCTCTGCGGGCTTGGCCGGCTGCAGGGGGAATGAGAGGGATTGTCGAACAGGGGCCTGTTGAGGCTCTCGTTCAATGATCAATACTTGGGATGAAGATGATCCAACGTGGGCTGTTCTCATAGGGAATTTAAGTTAATCTGTTTTTCAATTTCTGTTGATTTTTTGATTTTTTTGCAGTAGATTCTCCTTTTGATTTTCCTTTTTTTCAAGGGAAATGATTTTTAGATTTTTTTGTTTGAGTTGATTATGGCATATTTTCCCCCTGTTTCATCTGCTCTTTTTTCTCCGCGTGTTGATTCGAATGCGCAAGCTGCTGCGTTGCAGGAGATTCCTGTGTGCGTAGAACAACAGATCGTAACGATTAAGGAAGAATGGGAGAGGGATTTAGAGCGCGTGCCTCCCAACCAACGGGAGTTGTACAAAGCGGCTATCGGTTCAAAGGTGGATCTGCTTCGAAAAAGAGCAAGAACCTTACGTGCTTCAGGGTGGTTTCCTCAAGAGGTCCAAGCTGAAATGAAACGGATGGCCCAAGAGTTTAAAACGAGCTTGGAGAGTTTTTATCTCGCAAAGGCGGCGTGTGTAGAAGGAAAAGAAAGAGAACACAAAGTCAATGAGACGTTTGCGGCAAGGTTGGGCCATCTTTCATTGCCTTCGTTAGCATGTGCGCAGCCTGCCCACTCTTCTGATGAGCACGACTCAGAACTTTCCTCTACCCTTTCTCAATGGGCAAATGGAAAAACAGCCCATCATATTGGTCACCGGTTTGGAAAAACAAAGGGACATGTGACAGAGCTAGGGTTGCATCTCACTTTTGCGCCGATTCCGGAAGAGTCTCAAAGCCCATGGCGGGATCGGATCATCTCTACGGCAGCGCATGTTGGGATTTCAGAAACGGTCGCGCTGTTTTTGCCGGGAGGCCTGCAAGCTTATACAGTGACTTTGGGAGTGGGCGTGATGGCCGAGGTGGGGAAGAGTGGAGAGAAAGGCTTGAAGAACTTGACGCATCAGGAGCGAGTTGCCGATGTTGAGGAAAGCTGGAATAGGCAGTGGCTCCTTTCAGGACAAGAAGGGTTGTCATTTCACTCTGCAATGAATGCTGCCGAATTGATGGCGCAGGGGATGCAGGCCCCCCTGGAGTTTCTTCATAGTTTGCATCATGAGGTGACGGAGGCGGTGGCCAAGATCGGCAATGAGATTGGACTGACCGATGAATCGGTCGCGCGTGCTGCCGAGCGGGCTTTCCAATGGTTAAAAGAAGTGGATTACGAAATTTTAGAACAAAGTATTCACTTTTAGCTTTACTAAATTTTCGAGGATTTAATATATTGTTGACCACTAGTGGTCTGTCGTGGTTATTTTTACCGTTTGGATTAATACTGCCCCCATCTCGCTAACTCAATCGCGGAAGCTTTCACACCAGTCCAAACAGCAAAAACTATCACGACAGACTACTAGGAGAATCCTATCTATTTTCTAGCAACCTTTAATGAAGGAGACAGTGTCATGAGTATGTGTAATAGGCAAATTGATGATGATGAACGGATCTGCTTAATTCAGTGTGTTGTTTCTTCTAAATCCTTCCCTTTTTTTCTTACGCCCCCTCATTATCGGGTCACCACTCTTTAATTTTCCTGATTTTACATTTTTTTGATCCTTTCTAAGTTAAATCGGCTTTGATTTTTTATTCTTTTTACTTAGAAGGTAAAGTTTATTTTTTCCTTTGATCCATGCAAGACAAGGGCATTTTTTTGCTCAAATGGAGATTTTTATGAGGTTAATTTTTTGGTTACAGGTCCTTATGACCTATTTATTCGCTGCCATTCCCAATGGAAATGCTTCTTCAGAAAAACCCTTAAGCAGGGTATTTGTAGTTAGAGGGAATGATGATTTAGTATACGCAGAAAATTTCTTCAATGATATCTATCAAGAGTTTTTTCATGAAAAGAGCTACAAAGATCTTGATATCATTGTCGTCGGGCATCTCGTCCCTACTCTTCCTGTCTACTTAAGGGCCCTTGAGAAAATAGGGCATATCGCCGTTTTGATTCCTAAAAGCAGCCACCCTAATCCCGCTGTTGTCAGTTATGTGCAAGATAAATTGCTGAAAGAAGTGGTTTGTCTTAATCAGGAGCAGAAAAGAGCTTGGTTCAAAGACAAAAATCAAGTGATTGCAATGATCAACAAGTATGTCAAAAGAGAGCGTTTCCTGATCATCGACATCGGCGGTTATTTTTCCTATACCCAAAATGCGCTGAAAGAACAATTCGGCGACCGTTTTTTGGGTATCGTGGAAGATACGGAGAATGGGCACCAAAAGTATAATGACGCACTATCGAATGTTGCTGTTCTATCTGTTGCCCGCAGTTCGTTGAAAGAACTGGAGGATTACAATGTGGGAAAATCCATCGTTGAGGCATCGGATGCCTTATTGCGCAAGTCGGCGCATACGATGATTTCGCGCATTAAGACGGTGGGTGTGATTGGGTTCGGAAAGATCGGACAGAGCATTGCCACGCACGCGCGAGAAAAAGGGATCAAACGGATCCTTGTTTATGATAAGAACCCAATGATGACGATGAAGGCGAGCGCTTTTGGCTTTGAAGCGGTAAGCCGGGAAGTGGTGCTGCAAGAATCAGAAATGATTTTTAGCGCCACCGGCTCTAGAGCTTTGAAAGGAGAAGATCTTAAAGTGCTTAAAGACAATGTTTTCATTGCTTCCTGTACTTCATCTGATGATGAATTTGACCCGAGTTTTTTTACGAGCTTGCGCGATCGCAGTGATTCTGAAGAAATTTCCAGGTATCTCGGCCGAGGCATCAATAAGCGGGTTAACCTATTGAATAACGGGAATGCAGTGAACTTTGTTTTTGATGCGGTCAATGGCCCTTACATTTATGCTGTGATGTCAAGCTTGATCGTGTCAGCCAAGAGGTTAATTGATTCTGACGTTTTGCCTTGTCGGCAAATTGGGTATATTCCAACATTTGGGGTCTACGGAAAGGATGCAGCTCGCGATGTGGACCAGATTTCTAAACTTTGGCTTAGAAATTTCGAAAGCGTGCAGCTTCCCGCTTCCGATTGTCCCGTTTCTTCAAATATTAAAGCTTTATCCAACCAATCGAAATCTTAGCGAGGGGTTTTATGCAATTACCATTTATTGATCAGACTTTATTAGGAAATAAGTCTCATCGTCCAAGCAAGACGATCTTTGTGAGCCGTCAAACAATGAGGCTAACGCAGCAGATTGCTGAAGAATACAGACAAGATCCAAGCTCGCTCTTTCAGGGGGGAGCTCCAGTTTCTTCAGAACCTCATCAGATCGTTCTGACTTCCCATTGCCTGCCCACAGTTGTCGAGCTTTGCTCGGCGCTTAAAAAAGTGTGCGACCAGATCGTTTTTTTTCCGATCCCTTATTCGATCGAGGAGGATTCCCTAGAGAAAATTCAAGCAATGGGGATCAAGACCTTTGTCGAAGAGGGGCTTGATTCTCATTTGAATCGAGTCAGGGAGTTTCTGGAGAGTTCAGAGATTTCTTCTTATTTGATCGAGTGCGGAGGGTATCTTCCCCTCCTCTGGGGGAAGCTCAGTCCTGAGGCGCGAAAAAAAGTCAAAGGAGCTGTTGAAGATACGGAAAGGGGGCTCAGAAATTATGAAAGGATCGAAGGAGAGCTGCCCGTTTTCGATGTCGCGCGCAGTGTTTGCAAGCGGTTTGAAGATGCGATCGTCGGCGATAGTGTCATCCATTCGGTGGCGCATATCCTCCGCTCGGCAGATTTGCCTCTTGTCGGAATGGTGGCAACTGTGATCGGATTTGGAAAAATTGGGCAGAGCTGCGCCCGTTCGCTTGCCGGGTTCAGGAGCCGCGTGCGGGTTTTTGATAGCGACGCCCACAAGATGTTGGAAGCATTAAACTTGGGGTACTCGATTGAAGAGAGGGAGCGATCTTTTCGAGGCAGCCGGCTGGTCGTCGGCGCCACAGGAGAAAATTCTCTGAAGCGCGAGGACTTGAGTTTGTTGGATGATCAAACGATCCTGGCAAGCGGCAGCAGCCGGCAGATCGAGTTTTTCGACCTGCTCAAGGCTGCTGATGAGGTACAGGAAATAGGTAGCCATCTATCGAGCTACTCTTTCCGTCAGGACAACAAAACCCTTTTTGTCGTCAATGATGGCTATCCCGCTAACTTCATCCACGGATCCTCCATGGGTTCGCGGATCGACCTTGTCTTAGCAAGCCTGCTCGTCTCCTACCTCCACCTGTTGCATCACCGAGGGACTTGCTCAAACGCCATTGTTCAGCTGCCCCAATGGCAGCAACAACATTTAGCCAAGAAGTGGCTGCATATTTGGAATTACGGAAAAGATTATTCAATGGAGATCTCATTATGATCAAAACAGATTACGCAGTTTTAGGCATCGGAGCGCCTTTGCTCGATCACATTATTCCCGTTCCGGAAGAATTCCTTTCTCAGGTTCCGGGTTCTAAAGGGGGAATGGAATTGGTTTCTTCCAGTCAATTCGATCAGATCATCCAGAACTGCGGGGAGAGGTCAAACCCGATTCCTGCCGGCTGCACCGCTAATATCATCAAAGGGCTTGCCTTGATGGGGCATCCGTGCAAATTTGTTGGAAAGGCAGGTGTTGATGAGGCATCGCAATTCTTCAAGAGATATTTTGAGGAAATTGGAGTGACATCAAACCTGATCCCTTGCAAAACCTCAACAGCGCAAGCTGCATGCCTCGTTACTCCAGATGGAGAACGGACCATCAGGACATATATCGGCGCCGCAGGAAAAATCAAAGCCAAGCATATCAATGAAAGCTTTTTCAAGAGCATCCGGCATGTCCACATCGAAGGGTATTCGATCTATTATGGGGACCTGATGGATAAAGTGATCGATCTTGCTAAGGAAAATAAGGTGACAATCTCAATGGATTTAGGAAGTTTCGAGACGGTCAAACTGTTCAAGGAGCGTTTTCAACATGTGCTGAGCCATGGGGTCGATTTCCTTTTTGCCAATGAAAAAGAGAGTGAGGCGCTTGTTGGTGCCGATGCGCAAGCTGCTTGTCAAATTCTGGGACAATTGTGTAACGTAGTCGTGATTACTGAAGGGGCTAAGGGGTATTGGGTAAAAGATCGGCAGTTGCAAAGTCCTGTCCATGGCGATGCACATCCTGTTGAACAGGTGGTCGATACGACAGGGGCTGGAGATAGTTTTGCCTGCGGCTTTTTGCATGGATTCCTAGAGGACCTTCCCATCTTAGAGTGCGCACGCAAAGGGGCGTTTGCCGCTTCTAAAGCGATTCAGATTCAAGGAACTGCTATGTCTAAAGAAACATGGCTTCAAATTAAGGATTTTTGATCTATGCATCGACTTCATCTTTTAGAAACGCTTGCTCATTATCGATCAGCTTATCCGGATGAGGAAAGCACAATACAGCGCTTTGAACACTTTGTCAATGCAACGCCGCAATGTTTTGAGCGTACCCATGAGGAAGGGCATGTGACCGGCTCAGCTTTTATCCTTTCGCCGGACCGTTCCGCCCTTCTTTTGGCCCTTCATGCCAAATTGAACATGTGGATCCAGTTAGGTGGGCATGCAGATGGATGCCCCCGCATCGATGAGGTCGCTTTCCGCGAAGCGGTAGAGGAGTCGGGAATGACCCAGCTCCAATTGTATCCGGATGCAGTGCCGATCGATCTCGATGTGCATGAGATCCCTGCTAATAAAAATGTGAAGGCGCACCTGCATTACGATGTCCGCTTCCTCCTCTTTTCCGAGGAGGAGCATTTCGTTTGCTCTCATGAATCGCTGGAGTTAAAGTGGGTCCCTCTTAAAAACTTCGAAGAGTTTTGCCGAGAGCCCGGCATCTTGCGCTCAGTTGGCAAGATCCGGCATGTGCTGCAGCTGGCTCCAGTCAGTTTAGGTTAGAGATGATCCTGAGATGGATTGCAGTTGGAATCCCTTTATTGGGATATAGCATTGAGGTGAAAATGCAGGCATTAAGTATTGTTCAGGCAGGAGAGCCTGTCTTGCGCCAAAAAGCAAGAGAGCTTTCCGTAGAAGAGATTTTAAGTCCAGAAATTCAGGACTTGATCGAGGAGATGAAGATGACGATGAGGGAGGCTCCGAGTGTCGGACTTGCCGCTCCTCAGATCGGCAGATCGGTTCAGCTGATTGTCATCGAGGATATGAACCATAGCCATTTGACCCAAGAGCAACTGGAGGAGCGCAAACGGTTTCCCGTGCCTTTTCACGTCGTGATCAACCCGCGCCTTGCTATCGAGTCTGAAGCGCATGTTGAATTTTTCGAAGGATGTTTAAGCGTTCCTGCGCTTCTTGGGATTGTCCCAAGGGCTGAAGCGGTCCGCGTCGAATGTTTGAATGAACGGGCAGAGCCTGTTGTGATCCAAGCGCAAGGATGGTATGCCCGGATTTTGCAGCATGAGGTCGATCATTTGCAAGGAACTCTTTTCATCGATCGTGCCTATTTGTCGGCGTTGACGACCCAGGAAAACTATATGAAATTGTGGAACAAAAAGAGCATCAAAAAGATCAAAGAGGGGCTGGGACTGCCAGGAGCTTGACCGGTCATCCCGATTGCATCAGCTTTAATGTTTGATATTGCAGAAATTATTTTTTCTTTATTGGGCAGCTGCTTTTGCCGAGGATGTGGTAGAGCACACACCAGCTCATCAGCGCTTCAAATAGAGTAAAGAGCCCAAAGATTAAAGCAATCCAGCTTAATTTCCAATAGGCATAGCCCAGGAGGGCTACGCCGATCGAGCCGCGCAGAACGCGCCCCGCAGGGCCAATATTTTTCGGGAGTTTCATGGAGATTTTTTCTCTTCTTCGTCTTCGTATTTTGATTTGATCTCATTGATGACAAGGGGATCCGACAAGGTCATCGTGTCGCCCAATACCCTTCCTTCGGCAATATCCCTGAGGAGCCGACGCATCACTTTTCCGCTGCGCGTTTTAGGAAGGTCGTGAATGAAGACAACTTTTTCAGGGCGTGCGATGGCCCCGATCATATTGACGACATGTTGTTTTAGAATGTCTTCGGCTTGCGCATTGTGTTCACAGCCTTCTTTAAGAACGACAAAACCGACGATCGCTTGTCCTTTGATCGGGTGGGCGATAGCGATCGCTGCCGATTCAGCGACATCGGTGTGGCTTGCGAGAGCGCTTTCGATCTCCATTGTTCCTAAGCGGTGCCCTGAGACGTTGATCACATCGTCCATCCGCCCCATTAGCCAGTAGTAGTTGTCTTCGTCAAGGGAAGCGCCGTCGCCTGTATAGTAATATCCTTGTTTCCAGTATGTCTTTTCATAGCGGGCTGGATCTTTATGGATCCCTCGCAACATCGAAGGCCAAGGGGAAGTGATCGCAAGATAACCGGATCGGACCGGTTCTGATTGTTCATTGAAGATCCCCACTTCGATTCCGGGAAGAGGAAAACTCGCGCTTCCGGGTTTAAGAGGCGCTAGGCCGGGAAGGGGAGCGATCATGATGCTGCCTGTTTCCGTCTGCCACCAGGTGTCGATGACGGGGCATCTCTTCTGGCCGACATGGGTGTAGTACCATTTCCACGCTTCAGGATTGATCGGTTCGCCGACCGAACCGAGGATCCGCAAGGAGGAGAGGTCGTTTCCTTTAAGCCACTCTTCGCCCCATTTCATGAAGGTGCGGATCGCAGTCGGCGCTGTGTAGAGGATTGTGATCCCATATTTTTCGATGAGCTGCCAGAGACGGTTTTTTTCAGGATAGTCGAAGGAGCCTTCGTAAAGAAGCTGAGTCATTCCATTGGAAAGCGGTCCATAGGTCATATAGCTGTGCCCGGTGATCCAGCCGATGTCTGCCGTGCAAAAGTATTTGTCTTCTTCCTTAACATCAAAGACTAATTTTGTTGTCGTCGTCACGCCCACCATGTAGCCGCCGGTCGAATGGACGATCCCTTTGGGCTTTCCCGTCGTTCCCGACGTGTAGAGGATGAAGAGTGTGTCTTCCGCGTCCATTTCTTCGCAAGGACAGTAAGGATCGGCTTGTTGAATGAGCTCGTGATACCAGTGGTCTTTTCCTTGATCCATCGAAATGGGGCAGCCTGCATGCTTGACAACGAGCGTATTTTGTACGGAGGGGCATTCGGCAAGGGCAATGTCCGCCGTTTCTTTCAGGGGGATGATTTTTCCTCTGCGTGATCCCCCATCTGCCGTGATAAGGAGTTTTGCTTCGGCATCTAAGATCCGGTCTTTGAGCGCATTGGCGGAAAAACCTCCGAAGACAACGGTATGGATGGCGCCGATCCGCGCGCAGCCCAGCATCGCAATCAGCGCTTCAGGGATCATCGGCATATAGATTGCTACTGTATCGCCTTTGCGGATCCCGAGTGATTTGAGCACGTTGCTGAACCGGTTGACCTGTTGGTAGAGATCTTCATACGAAAGAGTGACTGTTGCGCCATCTTCTGCTTCCCACAAGACCGCTGTCTTTGTGCGGACGTCCGTTTGCATGTGCCTGTCGAGGCAATTGTAGCATGCATTGAGCTTGCCGCCTAAAAACCATTGGGCGGAAGGAGGGTTCCACTCGAGGATTTTTTCCCATGGCTTAAACCAATGCAGGGATCTTGCTTGTTTGGCCCAAAACTCGAGCCGGTTTTCTTCGGCTTCCCGGTAATACGGATTGGACCTGATCCCAGCTTCAGCCTCTTGGGGAGAAAGAGAGGAAAGAATGGCAACGCTGTTGATCAAATTGGACGGAGTAGAAAGAACCATAAGCAAGACCTTTGTGAAATAAGAGTCTGTTACCCTACTTTTTTAGCAGTAAAGTGAATTTCTTTGCAGCAAAGATTTTTCTTTATTTCGCGAAAAAATAAAAATTGTTCTTGCATGAATTTAAAAAAGGTTTTACATCGAGAGGTAGAAGATTTGGAAGCGCTATATTTCAGTCTTCCCAAAACATTCCACTTTGAAATGAGGGAAATAGCTATGGCTAAAAAGAAAAAAGCAGCTAAGAAAAAACCAGCTGCCAAGAAAAGACCGGCAGCAAAGAAAAAAACTGCCAAGAAAAGAGCTCCATCAGGCCTTACAAAAATGACTTGCAGCTTATCTGAAGAGCTTCAAGCGGTATGCGGAGGGTCAAAAACATTGACTCGTCCTCAAATCGTAAAAAAACTTTGGGCTTATATCAAGGCTCACAAGTGCCAGGATGCAAAAAACAGAAGAATGATCGTGCCAGATAAGAAGCTTGCCGCAGTGATCGGCAACAGACCTGTTGACATGTTAAAACTTGCTGGCTGCCTAAGCAAGCACATCAAGTAAAACATTTTTTTCTCTTTTTATTCAGCAAAAGAAAACCCCGCTTTTCGCGGGGTTTTCTTTTTTAACCCAACTTGTCCCCTAATCTTATCCGAGACGTTAGCTGCAATAGAGAATCTGCAGCGCTTCACTCGTCGTTAAGGTGTAATCACACCTTAGCTTCCTCATGAATCTTGCATCTTCTCTATCTCGCATGCGCCTAAGAGACAGTCTCTAAGGGAGGGATAGGGGACAAGTTGGGTTTTTAGACTGTTTCGCGGGTTGGCAAACGTTTCTTTTCGTAATAGATGATGATTGGCAAAATGATCGCTACCGTCGCAACGACAACTCCTGCAAGAGGATAGATCGTCCCATTGTACAAAGAGCTTGCCAGGCCGACAATAATCGAGCTGATCAGCAGCCTTGCGCTTGTCAAAAGGCTTGCAGTGATCCCTTTGATATGGGGTAGGATCTCCATCGACTCTGGAAAATAGAGGCCGATGATCCAGTTGGCCCCAAAAGCATAAAGGACCATTCCGATCGTTTGGGAATACGGTTCGCGGGCAGCGATCAAAGCGGCGAGGCCGATCACAAGCCCTCCAATCGTGCATAAGGCGATCCCCGTTTGCTTGACTTTTGCATTTCCCAAGCGCGCCAAGGCGTAGTTGAGCAGCAAGCTTCCCAAGACCCAGCCCCCGAGAACAGCCGCTTGGATGAAGGGAAATCGCGTTTTGCTCATCCCAAATTCGACGACGAATAGAACGGATGTCCCTGAAAGGAAGGTGATGTAGCCGGCGAAGGGGAGGCTAAGAACGATTGTCAATTGCCAAAATGCAGGACAGCAAAACGCCTCTTTAAATCCCTTGACCATATGCGAGAAGTCAAAAGGGGTCCTTTGCTCTTTAGGAAGAGTCTCTTTAAAGAAAAATTGACAGATCGCCAAGCTCGCCAAAACAAATAAGGCAATCGCAAGAAAATTGGAACGGAAGCCGAAGTTGTAGTTGAGATAGCCTCCGAGCATCGGAGCTGCTGCCATAATCAAAGGAATGATCGTGTTGAGGCTGTTTGTGACCTGGATCGCTTTTTCTTTTTGAAACGCATCGAAAATGATCGCTGTGCCCAATGTGAAGCATCCGCCGCTCCCGAGTCCTTGCAACGTTCTCCCGATAAGCATTTGGGTCAAGTCCTGCGCAATCAGCGTCATTCCGCTTCCGATTAAAAAAATGCCGAGCGCGATCAGGAGAGGTTTTTTTCTTCCAAACGCATCGGAGAGAGGGCCATAAAGGGGGCCGGAGAGGCAAATGCCTAGAAAATTCCAGGTTAATAGATTTTGGATCTCTCCTTCAGAAGCAGAAAAGAAGTTCATCATGTCGGGAAAGGCCGGCAAGTAGATGTCCGTTTCAATGCAAGCGGCGATAAAAACGGTAATGATCAATAGCAAAAATTTGAGTTCAGTCTTTTTATCCATAAAAAGCGATGGGATAGAATAGAGGAATCCTTCCATTATCGCCAGGATGAGATCTTTTAGTCAAAATGTATTTTTTTTGTTTTAGGGAAGGGCATATGTTGAAAATTTCTTTCATCATACAGGGGGAGCTGTTATAGTGGGGTCCAATCACTCTAGCTAGGAGATGGCTAATGGATCCAGTTTCTCAAACAAAAAGTATGAAAAAGGTTCAAATTGATTGGGGCAGCACAACGTTCATTGTGGGGTATCATCTTGCCCTTCTGATCGGGTTGCCTTTCTATTATATGAATCATTCCCCCTCAGTAGCGGTTTGGGTTGTGACGCTCTTGCTGATGTATATTTCAGGCATTTCTGTGACTGCGGGCTACCATAGGTTTTACTCCCATCCGACTTACAAGACCAATAAGTATGTCGAGGCGGTCCTTTTGTTCTTTGCTACCATGGCGACTCAGGGAAGCGCGCTTAAATGGTCGCATGACCACAGAAAGCATCATGCCTATGTTGACACGGAGCAAGATCCCTATTCGATTAAAAAAGGATTTTGGTTTGCCCACGTCTTGTGGATGTTCCATAAGTCGGAGCCGATCGATATGAAGGTTGTTTCCGACCTGGCTAAAAATCCCCTCGTGATGTTCCAGCATCGGTTTTACGTCCCTCTGATGTTCTTAACGAATATCTTTGCCTTTGTCGTCATGGGAGCCGTTTTTAACGATTATTTGACATCTTTTGTCTTTATCTGGTGGGTGCGCTTGTTGATCCTCCATCATTTTACGTGGTTCATTAATTCATTGGCCCATACGTGGGGAAGCAAGAAGTTCAGCCAGGAGCACTCGGCTGTAGATAACTATTTCATGTCGATCTTCACTTTTGGCGAAGGGTATCATAATTATCACCATACCTTTGCCAATGACTACCGCAACGGGATCCGCTGGTATCATTTTGACCCGACCAAGTGGTTGATTTGGACCTTGTCTCAATTGGGATTGGCCCATAGTTTACGTAGAGTAAGCCATATCCGGATCCAGGAGAGGATTGTGATTGAAAAGCGGGATGAGCTGATCGATGTCGTTAAAAACTATCTTTCAGTGAACAGCGCGATTTTAGAAGAGAAGATTGAAAAAATGACCCGCGAGATTTTAAATAAATTCTCTGATTTTTACAAGCTTACTCAAGAATACAAGGCCCGTAAAGGTGAAAGTGTTCCCGACAAAGATATGTTAAGAGACCTCAGTCTTCAAATTAAATCGCTTAAGAGGACCATGGCTGAAGATTGGGAGGCGTGGAACCGGCTGAGGGAAGATATCATTCGCCAGTGCGCCAGTTAACTTGATTTTGTAGCTTTTTGGGGCAAAGGCATTGAGCTTTTGTCCCGTTAACGGGAAGGGATTAACAACCCCTTCCCGTTTGTTTTTTGGGAGATTGGGCTACAGCCTTTTATCGGCTGGTCCGTTCTTTTTTTCTAAATCCATCCTTCTTTTTACCAAAGCCGAATGGTTTGAATTTCTTGTTCGAAAAGGATCGGGGTTTCCCATTTTTGCCGCGGGCAAAGCGAGCTCCGAATTCTCTTTGAGGCGCGCTTTGTTTTCTTGGAGGACGAGGTTTAGGCTCGAGGCCCTCAATCGTATGGATATTGGCTGAAGCGCCTGTCATCTTGAGAATTTTTGTGATCATCGATTCTTCCGCATACGAAGCAAATGTGATCGCAGTCCCGGTTCCTCCAGCTCTTCCCGTTCTGCCGATTCTGTGCACATAGTCTTCAGCTTGGTAAGGCAGATCGATGTTAACAACGTGGGATAGGGAGAGGATATCGATCCCGCGGGCAGCGACATCGGTAGCGACCAGAATTCTAATCTGACCTCGACGGAGCCGATCGATGGTCCGTGTTCTTTGCCGTTGGTTCATATCGCCGTGCAGAGATCCTGTGCGGTGCCCCTTTTCTTGAAGTTGGTAGGCGATATCATCTGCTTGCCGTTTCGTCGCTGTAAAGACGATCGCCTGATTGATCTGCGAGTTGGCCAGGATATGGTCCAACAGGCGCAGCTTATGGCTCATTCCGTCAGCAAAGTAGAATCGCTGTTCGATGTTGGCCTTGACGGTCCGGTCAGGTTCAATTTTAATCTCAAAAGGCTGGTTTTGCAGTTTTTTGGAGATTTTAAGGATTTGATCGTCGAGCGTAGCGGAGAAAAGGAGGGTCTGTTTTTCTTTAGGTGTTGTTGCAGCGATTTTCTCAACCGGCGCAATGAATCCCATGTCGAGCATTCGGTCAGCTTCGTCCAGGACGAAGAATTTGACTCTGGACAGGTTGATCCGTCCTTCGTCCATGTGATCGATCAATCTTCCCGGTGTGGCGACGAGGATGTCGTAGGGTTGGCTCAGAGCCTTGTTCTGAGGAGGGTAGGGGACTCCTCCGTAGACGCAAACGGTCTTGAGATCAGGAAGATATTTTCCGAATTTTTTCGCTTCTTGGGCGACTTGGATGGCCAGCTCGCGGGTTGGGACGAGGACGAGGATTTGAGGACCCCTTCCTTTCGTTTTAGGCTGGGTGGCGAGGTGGTGGAGGGCCGGGAGCATAAAAGCTGCAGTTTTTCCCGTTCCCGTTTGGGCGGACGCGATCAGGTCCAGCCCCTCTAGAATTTTTGGGATGGCCAGCCCTTGGATGGGGGTAGGTTTTTCAAACCCCATTTCTTTAAGGGATTTTAAAAGGGGGGAAGCTAAATTAAACTCAGAAAATGACATAGGATACGCCTCTATAGTAAAAAGAAAATTGCAAGGCTTTAAAATTTAAGGTTGCAATTTCATTTTGGGGTCAATAATTTTTCCAGAGGGGTCCTAAGAGATTGTCTGCGAATTCAGATTTCGTCGAGATTTTGGATCGTTTTGGCCGGTTTTTGATTCTTTTTCAGGAGGCAATATCAACTACCCCCTGAAAAAGAATCAAAAACCGGCTTAAAATAACCAAAAACCCGACAGAAACTGAATTTACAGGCAGTCTCTAATCTAAATTTTCTTTGGTTTCCCATCTAAAAACGGAGTCGATAATACGCTAACATACTCTTAATCTCTAGCTAAATGTGCTCGAAACCCTTTCTTTAGGAGCTGCCGGAGAACTCAGTTTATACCCCTTCCACTTCAATCGTGCCCAAGTTTGGCAGCCCCGGCACCCCTGATTTTTCAGCTTTTTGGAAATAAGATGACAGCTTTGTGTTGAGAAATTTCTTGATAGAAAGTTTGTAGGGACCAGGCCTCGCTTTGTGGGTTGTGTGAGTCGGGGACCCATCCCTCTTGAAGATGTGCCCGGCCCATAATAAAAATTGCTTTTGGAGGAAGTTGTTTTTCCTTTTGCAATTGCGCTGTTTTTTGGACTGTGCAGGTCGCTTCTTCCGTTCTTTTTGGCATTGTCCCGTGTAGGAATTGGACATCTTTTCTACGCCCGATGAGATGCCGCAAGCTTGAACGAATTAACCGCCATTTCTCATTATCCTCTTCTTGCATTTTTGAACAACTCTTCCAAATAGAGGCGCCGCTAATATCATGAATTGTGCCTTTTATGAGTTGGTCAATGGAAGAAGATAGCTCTGGGGTTAAAGAGTCTAGGATAGCCTGGTGTTCTTTGATGGAGTCTTTTAAAAGGGTGAATTCATTTTGAGAGAGGTTGCTTTCTCCCTCTTTTTTCAATTCCGATACAGCCTTCTCTTTTTCTTCACAAATCTTTTCATCCAAGTCCCATCCAAATAATTGGATCTTGTCCATGATTTCTTTTTTGATGAGGTATTGCTTTTCTATTTTTTCTCTTTCAGATGGGGATTCTATCGCTTTCATCGATGTGTAACACTCTAGGAACAGTGCGATGCACCCGTTGGTAGCAATTTCGTCGCTAGCGATCGCGTTGATAACCGGGGCGTTAATTTCGCTGTGGCGTTGCTCATGGCTTTCAGCAATGAAAACGAATTGAGCCTCACTAAGATGGTTGACATGATATGCCGCAACCGCCTTATGGCTAGCTTCCCAAGGTGTTCCGCTTAAGATTTTTGCTAAATCCTGCTTTTGCTGGGAATCCTCTGACGCAGCAATACGGGGTGAGAGAACGCGCCAATTTTTATAGACATGCGCCGATTGTTCTAATTCCTTGATGGAAAAGAGACTGAAAAGGTGAGGCAGAAGGTTAGAAAGTTCAGTATCTGCGGGATCTTCTGGCATGAGTTGCCAGGGACCTGTTACAGGATTTTCAAAATTAGCAGACGGTTGTTGTTCAAATTCTGTCTTTATTCTGTTTGAATAAGGTAATATAGTCATAGTTTAAATATTTGTTTTTTTATTTAAAATAATACAAATAATTATCCTTTAAGTCAATTTAAATCGATTGGTTTTTTTATGCTGAAATAACCTGAAGAATCGGGAATTTGGCCAGAAGGCTTTTTAATATTCTGATCTGATCCGAAGGAGCAGTAGTCATAGACACGACCCGAGGATCAAATCAAAATGTTGCAGGAAAGCCGATGAAGCCAAAACCCGATTCTTAAGGGTATTTCCGTATTCCGTATAAAGGGTGCTTTGTCCTGTACAAAGGATTGGTTGAGTTATTTCATGGTCTTCACATAAATAATGTTGGAAAATTAAAAGTTGTCTAATACACTGTGCTTCCCTTACTTAATGTAGGTGGTACTATGCACTTTTTCTTCAGCTTTTTTTTCTTTCTAGCGCTTAATTTGGGTGTTTTTGGGATCAATTTTAAAATGTCAGAAGAGGAAAGTTGGGAAGTGAACAATTCACTACTCCAGGAACCTACTTTTAAAAGTTCAGATGGTCTTAGAAAAGCTGTTTCAAGGGGATTAGAGCTTTTATTTTTGGAAAGGTATGAAGAAGCTCTAATTGATTTTAATCATGTTTTAGCTAAGTTAGATGCTGAAGATGATTTAGATTCTTTATTTTTTGGAGTTGCTCTTTGGGGAAGGCTTTTCTGTTATGCATATGCAAACCAAGAAAAGGAAGCTTTTGATAATCTAGAATTGATTAGATCTTACTTTGTTGATGGTTTTTGTTATTCCTGCAATGAGCAGGTCGATATAGTCTCTTTTTCTTCTGTTCATAGTTCGCAATGCATTATTCTTAAAATTGCAAGTTTTGAGAACCCTGGTGAGAAAATTTCTGTTAATGAATGTAAGGAGCGAGTCAGAGGTACAGCTAATATTATGCGTTTATTAGTGATGAAAATTCCAAATCGAATGATTGCAGATGCTATTAATCTAACAATTACTGAATTAGAACATGTAGCAGCGGGTTGCTGTGAAAGATCGCATTGGACGGAATGTTTAGACCCTATAGTTAATTGCTGGATTTATCTAAAAAAATGCATGGATAAAGGGGTAGCTATAGCACCAAATTTAGTAGGCCCAAAAGGATAAGCTATGAAAAATGTGATGTTAGTGATCTTGTGTACTCTTTTTCTGATCGGTTGTCATTCAAATCGAGAAACAGAGCAAAAAGGGCCATTAAGCAAAATCAAAGCTTTTGAAGTATTTGCTTTTTTCTCTCCCTACGAAACATTTGATCAGGATTTTCTCTTTCGTACTTTAGTTGATTCTCTAAGAATGATTGGGAAAGTCGAAATTATTCCGACCTCTTGTGCATCCACTTCCTGCGAAACGAGACATTTGCTTTTCTTAAGCTTAGGTGGCTATGAACAGGAAAATCAGGGATCGATCCAGATCATTAGTTCTGTTTCTATCGATGTCAACCAGGTCAAAATCAATTGTCCTATTTGGAAGATGAGCTATGACAGCAATCAGAAAAATTGGCCTTATCCTGAAATGGAAGATGGAAAAATCGTTTTTAAAAGGCCATCCCAAGAAACGGTCAAGCTTTCCCCGGATGCTGCTTTGAAGGAAATGGTTGCCAACTTCGTAGATGAGTACTATCGCTTTAATTCAAAGGGTGAAAAGCCGATTTTTTACATCTATCAATCTCTGTCTAAGGCTCAGGAGGACAGTATATTGAATGAAAATCCTCTAGAAAATGAGTCAAACACAACACCTATGCAAAAGTAGCGAGACATGCGCTTGCAACTAAGGCGTTTTCTTGGAATTAGGAATCTGTTATGATGCATCCCTACGTTCTTAGAGGTGGTTGCAAAACTACGGTTTCGCGTTAAATTCGCGCTTTCCGTCATGAATTCGATTTTGCACAAATCGCCTGCTCTTACATCGGGTAGGTCAAGTTGCGTAAAATCGAATTCTGGACAGAAATCATCGAATTTTCTCGTGAGAGCGAGTTTTGCAATCACCTCTAAGAACTTCGCTTACTTTTTAAAGAAGTGTTGGAAAGAAGATGATTCAAGTTGATGATTTATCCCATGCAT
>CAZEYJ010000288.1:0-8989 GCA_964516795.1 uncultured bacterium | reverse complement strand
CCCCCTGAAAAAGAATCAAAAATCGGCCAAAATAATCCAAAAACTCGACGAAATCCAAATCCGCAGACAGTCTCTTAATCAAAAATAGAGATTATTTCTTAAGGAGTTGACTATGGCAAGTCATGTTAACGGTTCTTCATCTACAAGCCCGTTTTTTAGCGCATCTACCAGCAGCGCATTTTCATGCAGTAAAAAGAGAAGAAGAGAGGAAGAATCTAAACAAGCTTTGATTAGTAGTGCATCTTCTTGCAGCAGAAAGAGAAGAAGAGAGGAAGAAGGAAAAAAAGCTCCAATCGATCTGTTTCTTCACAATGATGCATTGAGCTGGGTTTTTACTTTTGCGACAAACGATTGCCAAGATGGAAAAACCTTCTGTGCAATTCGCTCAGTCTGCAGGAAATGGCATGATCTATTAGACCAATATAACCTCATGCCCAGCTGGGGAAGGCTTGTAAGAGAGATTCAGCATCCCGAGCTAGCAAAGAGAATTTCTTTGATCGACGCTCCAACTTCTTCTCTTATGGACATCGATCAAGCTGAGTGTGATGAAACTGTTCCGATAATCATCGATGAATTTGAGTGCGATGAATCCGTTCCCATGGACATCGATCAATTTAAAGAGGGTGAACCTGTCGTATGTTTAGATTCCACTTATTTTTCTCGGTTCGTTGCCCTCACTCAAGTGTTAAGAGAAAAAGGGGCTCCTGTTCTTCAGGAGAACGCCGTCATTGGACTTGAACTTTCTTCTTATAAAACGATGCAACAGCGTCTCGATACAGCCCTTGAAGCCATCTGGCTGCGCATTCTCGAGCAGATCGACTTTGAAGCAGAGCCTATTCCTATTAACGCACAAACCATTCGGTTGTGGCTAAATGACCCCAACAATGCAGAAAAAATCGATCTCATTACGGATTTAGACTTATCTGAAATGAATTTGTCAGTTCTTCCTATTGAAATCGGCTATTTTACTGAGCTAACAAGGCTCGACCTTTCAGGCAATCAGCTGACCTGCCTTCCTAAAACAATCGGGAATCTAACGCAGTTAACATGCTTAGTTCTTGAGAACAACCAGCTTGCCTTTCTTCCTGAAGAGATCGGCAATTTCTCACTGCTCACAGAGCTTTATCTCAATTGTAATGAGCTTGCAAGCATTCCTAAAAGGATCTGCAATCTCAATGCACTACAAGAGCTTCACCTTGATAATAACAAGCTCACAAGCATCCCTGAAAGGATCGGCAATCTCGATGCGTTAACAAGGCTTGACCTGCATAACAACCAGCTGACAAGCATTCCTGAGGAGATCGGCGATCTCTCTGAGCTAGAAGAGCTTGATCTTGAAAACAATAACCTCGGAAGCGTTCCTAAAGAGATCGGCGACCTTTCTAAGCTTAAGATGCTTAACCTCAGTGAGAACAAGCTGAAAAGCATCCCCAAGGAGATCGGCAATCTCGATCGATTGACTAAACTGAGACTTTCTAAAAATCGGCTGAGCTGCATTCCGGAAGAGATTGGCAATCTCTCTTGGTTACAAGATCTTTATCTTGCTGACAACCAACTGAGCTGTCTGCCTGAAACGATAGGCCAGCTGATTCATTTACGCGCTCTTCACCTAAATAACAACTGGCTTAGCTGCCTTCCTGAAGCGATTAGCAACCTCTCTCAGTTAGCGGAGATTGGATTAAATGGTCTCGGACCCCAACTTTGCCTTAACGGCAACCTATTGCTTTTTCTTTTGGATAAAGATTTTCGGGAACTGAATGCTGATGCAAATTTAGCTTTTTATGACGATACAAATTTTATAAATATAACTTTTTTAGATTTTCAGTTCGTGGTCTATAAGCTTTTAGCTTGTGCAAATTACACATGTCGCACACCTCTTGCTGCCTTATGTCAAGCGATCCACCTTGGAATGGGAAATGATGCTCTTAGGGACACATTTGTAGCTCTTTCAAATGAGATGCAACAGCGCATCAGGGAGGCATGGGCATCTATACCATCCTCTTCGAGTGGATCATTGGCAGCCGGAGAAGATCCTTTTGCAGAACGGGCAAGTTTTATCGCAGCTGTTATCATAGCTATACAAGGCAAGTGGAAATCCCTCTCTGAAGGTCAACACAACCAGGCTTACCTTCTCATCCGAACCTTAGATGATAAAAAGCCGAACGAGAGCGCCAATGGGGAGAACGGCTATGAGGAATCGAACATTATCTGTTTAATTGATGCGATGGAATTAACGACCCTTGAACATTCCATCATAAATTTATAGTCTCTAAGAAGATATTGACCTATTCACTTGCCAAGGTATAGACTGTTAATATGTTAAGAGAATAGGAATAGGGCTTATGGAGAGCAGTGTGCAAGGCTTGTCTCCGGAACAGATTTTGAACAATCCTTTGATCAATAAGGGGACAGCCTTCACGCAGGAGGAAAGGGACCTGCTCGGGCTCAACGGATTTCTACCGTATCATGTCGCTACTCTTGAAGAACAGGTCAAAAAGAGATATCAGGATTTTCTTCAAGAGCCTACCCCAATAGGCAAGTATACCTTTTTGGCTGCTTTGCAGAACCGCAATGAGATTTTGTTTTATCGCCTTGTTTACGAGCATTTATCGGAAATGGTCCCTCTCATCTATACGCCGACGGTCGGCGATGTCTCTTTGCATTTTAGCGTCCTGTATCGGCAGCACCGAGGGATTTACCTCTCTTATCCGAACAAAGAGAAGATGGCTGAAACGATCGCCAATCTTCCTCATGAAGAGATCGATGTGATCGTCGTCACCGACGGGGAAAGGATTTTAGGGTTAGGGGATGTCGGCATTGGGGGGATGGCCATTTCCCAGGG
The DNA here is from genome assembly GCA_964516795.1 of uncultured bacterium. Classification (GTDB taxonomy): domain Bacteria; phylum Chlamydiota; class Chlamydiia; order Chlamydiales; family Rhabdochlamydiaceae; genus Acherontichlamydia. The sequence continues at coordinate 6,147 of CAZEYJ010000288.1, read as the reverse complement.
AAAACTCTCTCTTTATACGCTGTTCGGGGGGATCCATCCGGCTAGGACGCTTCCCATCATGTTAGATGTCGGGACGAATCATCCGGAGTTCCTCAACGATCCTCTTTATTTGGGTTGGCGGCACAAGCGGGTGACAGGGGAGGAGTATGATGCCTTTGTCGATCTGTTCGTCAAAGAAATCAAGAAGCGCTACCCAAAAGTCCTTTTGCAGTGGGAGGATTTTGCTAAACCTCATGCGATGGACCTGTTGAACAGATACCGGAATGAGGTCTGTTCTTTTAATGATGATATCCAAGGGACTGCGGCAGTCGTTCTAGGCGGGGTGTTAAGCGCTTGCCAAGGGCTAGGCCAGAAATTAAAAGACCAAAAAATCGTCATTTTAGGCGGGGGATCGGCCGGGCTTGGGATTGCTAATCTGATCGTTGCAGCGATGAAGCTTGAGGGGTTAACGGAGGAGCAAGCGCGCCGCCGGTTTTATGTGGTCGATATCCATGGGCTTCTTCACAGCGATTTGAAAAAGCTTGATCCTCAGCAGCGGGATTTTGCCCAAGATGCCCAAGGCCTTCGCGATTGGAAGGTGGGCCGTCCGGAGCATATCACGTTGAAGGAAGTGATGGAAAATGCCCACCCGCAGGTTTTGATCGGCGTCTCTACGCAAACGGGGGCATTTACTGAAGAAATTGTAAAAGCAATGGCTCAATTTACCCCTCGTCCGATTATCTTTCCCCTTTCGAATCCGACTTCTAAAAGCGAGGCGAAGCCGGAAGATCTGATCCGATGGACAGATGGGAAGGCGATTGTAGCAACAGGGAGCCCTTTTGCGCCGGTCAATTATGAGGGAAAACAGTTTTTGATCACGCAATGCAATAATGTCAGTATTTTTCCGGGCCTTGGCTTAGGGGTCATCGCTTGCAAATCGCCTAAAGTGACGGAAAGGATGTTTATCCGCGCTGCGCAGGTATTAAGCGAGCATTCGCCTCTTGTCAAAGACAGCCGGGCGATGTTGTTTCCTCCGCTGGAGCAGTTGCGCGAAGTGAGCCGTGCGATCGCAATCGCTGTTGCTCAGGTAGCTCAAGAAGAGGGGCTTATCCCTAAAGTGTCTCATGCAGAGGTTGAGAAAATAGTGGATCGGACGATATGGTTTCCCGATTACCCCATTTATACAAAGAAGTGAGGGGCAATGATTCAATCACAGTATCACAATTTGAAAAAAGGGGTTCTCTTTTTTCTTCTTTCTTATTTGTTCATTGCAATGACTTACACTTTTTCTTGTTTAGCGGGGTCTACAACATCTGTTTCCCAAATGGTTTTTTTTCGCAACCTTGTTGGAATTTGCCTTCCTTTACCATGGATGCTTAAAAACAGGGCCCATAGTTTTAAGGTTTCAAGGCTTGGGATCTTGATCCTCCGATCTTCTTTAGGCATGGCGGGCATAGTTTGCGTATTTTTGGCAGTGAAAAAGGTCTCTTTAGTCGATGTGACTCTGCTAAGCAATACAGCGCCTCTTTTCGTTCCTTTGCTCACATGGCTTTTTCTGAGGAAGCCGATCGATCATCGAGGGTGGCCGGCCATCGTCCTAGGATTTGTTGGCGTCATGCTGATCTTGCTGCCGACAAAGGGGATCCTTAATCTTCATGCGCTCTACGCTCTGGGCAATGGGATCACGACGGCCGCCACATTTCTTGTGGTTCGCCTTGCAACAAAAACTGAAAAAATGCAGACCCTTCTTTTCTACTATTACCTGATCGGGTTCCTTCTTTTTTTACCGATGAGTTTGGCGTCGTTTGAAGTGCCTGATCCTAAGTCGTTTATATACTTAGTCTTGGTCGGGGTCTTTGCTTATTACGGCTCTTCTTTTTCTTTTTATGGGCTGCAGTATGCCAAAACGGCGCAGCTTGCCCCGTTTTCCTATTCCGGCGTCGTCTATGCCGGAATTATCCAATGGCTTCTTTGGGGGACATTGCCTAACTGGATCAATCTTGTAGGCGTTGCACTGACTTGTGCCGCCGGGATCTATATCTTGGTCAGCAACAAGCCTTCTGAAATCAGCGCTCCTATCCGTCCAGAAGAGGGGAATGATGACTCCTTGATCGAGGTTCAGGAAGGCATCAAAAGTTCAGAATCGAGTTATACCGAAATAACCTGAAGGATCGGGTTTTGGCTTCGTCGGCTTTTCTTTAATATTTTGATCTGATCCTCGGGCCGTGTCTATGAACACTTCAAAATATTGAAGAGCCTTCTGGCCAAATTCCCGATTCTTCAGGTAATTTCGGTATAAATGGAAAGAAGGGCTTTGCAACTTTTTAGGATCGAAGGGCTTTGAGGGCCTTTTCGTAGTCAGGTTCCTGGCCGATCTCAGAAACGAGCTCTGTGTAGACGACGCGGTCATTTTCATCAGCTACAACAATTGCCCGAGCGCAAAGTCCTGCCAAGGGGCCGTCTTGGATAAGGAGCCCATAAGCTTCTGCGCAATCTTTATTCCGCATTATTGACAAGGTCATGATATGCTCCACTTTTTCTTGCGAACACATCCGCGTTTGGGCAAAGGGAAGATCGCATGAGATGACAAGCGCGACAATTCCGCGCATCGCGGCCAAGGCTTCATTGAATTTTATCGTTGAAAGGGAGCAGACAGGCGTATCGAGGCTGGGAACAAAAGAGAGGAGTTTTCTTTTTCCTTTAAAGTCTTTGAGGCTTTTGTCGCTTAAATCTTTATCAACGAGCTTAAAGTCAGGAAGGGAAGCGTTAAGCAAAGGAAGCTCTCCATTTGTTGTAGCAGGACTTCCTTCGAGTGTGATCTGAGCCATAGTTAATTCCTTATTTGTAGGGGATGTTTATACCGGAATAACCTGATTCTTCAGGTTATTCCGGTATAGAGTTAATCAAAAGTCAGGGCGTCTAGCCGTCCATAGCGCTGCTTGGTCCTGATGTAAGCTTCTAATCTGGCTTGAAATTCCTTGTGCTGTTTGATGTCATTAAGGGGATTTTGGACATTGTAGACGTAGAGAACTCCAGGGTAGAAATGGCTGTGAGGCCCTGACATTTCCAGCATAGGGAACATAAAAGCTAAATCCCAAGCGACCGGATAAAATTTGCCTTCATAGAGAAGGTCTTCCCGTTTCACTTTGTGGAACAGCCCTGCATAAAAGCTTCGCAGGTGGGTTGTCACCCAGGGGTAGTCCCTGTAATAGTGATGATCAAAGACCCATGTGGGCAAGGGGTCGGCTCCATATCCTGTTCCATCCGGATAGGTGATATATTGTCCATAAGTCAGCCAAATATCGGGGTTTGCATAAAGTTTGTTGACCACTTGAAGAACAGATTCGTGATAGAGCCAATCATCTCCATCGACAAGCACGATGATGTCGGTGGGTTTGCATTGGGTCACTGCGAAATAGATATTGGCCAATGCCCCGACCCGCTCTTGATTTTGAACAAAGGTGACCTTGTGCTTGAGGTCGTGCTTGAGCAGGTAGTAGGTCACTAACGATCCAGTTCCATCGGTCGATGCGTCGTCAAAATAGATGACGCGGAAGTTGTCATATTGCTGCGTCAAGATCGAATCGAGATTTAAGTGGTACCACTCTTTGTTATTGTAGGAGGGGATGATGATGACAATCGATTTTTCCTCGATCGGCTTGGAAGGGGCTTCAGCAGAGGCGGTTCCGGAAGATGGTATTCCTTCTTCAGGAACAACAGGGTCTTCTTGGGCAGCAAGATTAGCGGTCAGAGCAAAAAATAAGAGAGCAGTTGATAGAATTTTAGTTGGCATGGCGACAGTTTATTTGAAGCGGGAAGTCTATTATTCCAATGGCAGCCTGTCAAGGAAAAATATCTTTCTGCATTCAAAGTCTCAAAAAACTTGCTAGGAATTTAAAGATTTGGTTAAATATCCCCAAAAAAATCTCATACAAACTTTTTTTGTGAAAGGGATGGTAGGACCTATGAATCGATTGATTGGTTCCTGTGTTATAGCTGCTGAAAGGGTCCATTTTTTGTTAGGACGCGATCGAGACCAGTTCTTTCCTCATTTCCTATCAAAATTGTCTTGCAGCGATCTTTTAGCAAATAAATGCGACCTCGTTAAAATTCCTAAAATTCCTTCTCATGTCGAAAGGATCCCTCTTTATGGAGTGCAGATGCACAGATTCTCTTCTTGGAGAAAAAAGTTAGATGGCGCGAAGAAGGAAAAAATTGATTTGAGTGCAAAGGAAAAGAGCTCCGGCTCTCAGATTGACCGTTCCGCTCTTCAGACCCAGTGCTGTGTCAATCAAAAGACCCCGTATTTGCATTTTGAAGAGACCTGTGCGGCCAATGATCTGACGGCAGTCCGCGTCTTCGATTGGCGGTTTAAGGAGCATTTTTTAGTCTCGCGAAAGCTTCGCAATCTGCATAAAGGAAGACCCCCAGTTGAAAAACAGCACAACTTTGTTCCGATCAACCCTCAGAAAAATAAAGCAGATTCCTCCCGGGACCAGGAGTTCTGGGCTGAGATGATCCGCGCAAAAGAAAAGCCGATTTTTCAACAAGTCCAGATCAAGTAAGTACCGCGAAACCGAGGTAGCCCACCTTGGCAGAAGAGGTAAAAGTAAATGGGAAGTCTGGGCTGATCCTCCTTCGGAAAAGGCTTTTCCAGAAGCTTGCGCGCCTCAAATCGGGCATCAAGCCTTGGATCGATTGAATGCGAAGCCCTGCTTTTAAACAGAGTTTTTGCAGCTCATCGGGTCGAATGAACAACCGGTAAATATGCATCTCTTCAGGCGTATTGGGAACGAGCCACTCGACGCCTTTGATCACAAGAAGATAGCTCAACACATTCCTGTTGAACGTGTGAAAAAAGAAAAGGCCCCCAGGTTTTAGGACGCGGCTGGCTTCGGCAATGATCTTTTCCGGGTTTTCCACATGTTCTAGAAAATCCATCGCGCAGACGACATCGAATGTGGCGGCTTCGAAGGGGAGTTGTTCCGCATCGCAGCGGAGGTATTCGACGCTCTGCGTTTGATCCCGCTGTTTGGCCTGGTCAAGGCTTGTTTGCGAGAGGTCGATCCCTTTGACGCGGTGGCCGGCGCAGGCCAGCGCATTTGTCAGAAGACCTCCTCCGCAGCCAATGTCTAGAACGTTCGCTTGTTCTTTTCCATAATCATGGATCGTTTTGATAATCCAAGGATTGCGCGCCTGATTTTCTGCTCTCAGCAGGGCGATCGGGTGGTTATTTTCCTCATACCACGCCGCGTGGAGATCGTCGTAGAACCGGTTGTTGATTACTTTTTGTTCTCTTGCCATAGGAAATTCCAGTAGATTGTTTGATAGCTCATAAAGAGGAAGGTAAAGATTGCTTGGGCAAGGAGAAAAAAATTAAAAAAAGCCGGCTCGTTGAACCATTTTAATAGCCATGAGGGAGGCACTCCTACATGAAGAAAAGGCCACATCAATCCAGCCGATGTCAGCAAGATCGGATGGTTGATGAAAAGGATAGAATGAAGCCATTGTTCAGATGCCGGGCAGCATTCCTTATGGACAAACTCATCTTTTGTTACAAACAAGCAGGAAAAAAAGGCCAGCCCTAGGTAAATTTTAAGAGTGGTCGCTGTAAACGGAACAAGCACAATGAAACCCAGACAGATCAAGACTGTCAGTGTATCTAAAGGATGGCCGATCCTTTCCCATTTCGGAAGTCCTCTCCTAAGATGAAAAATCCCCTCGTCAAGGAGGATCACAATTCCCTGAATCAAAAAAGGGACTGTTAACAAGAGATACATAGGCCCTCATTTTTTTTGTTTCTCAAATATCCCTCCGGAGATGCTCAGTCCAGGGCCGAAGGCCAAACTGATGATCTGGGAGCCTGTCGGAACAGCATCGTCTGATAAGATCAGGTTCCAAATATGGGGCAGGGTGGCAGACGACATATTCCCGCATGTTTTAAGGATCTGATAGGAATGTTCCATCTGCTCTCTTTTCAGGCCCAATAATCTTTCTATCTGAAGGAGGATCTTCGGGCCGCCGGGATGCACGGCAAAAAACTGAGGAGCTGATTTTGAGGCGTTGCTTTTAGTTGTCAGCCGCTGCATGTAGTCTTTAAGGGCTGTTGCAATCAGCTCAGGCACGTCTTTGCTTAAGGTCATAGCCATCCCATGCTCTTCGCAGCTC
>CAZEYJ010000287.1:0-4357 GCA_964516795.1 uncultured bacterium | reverse complement strand
TGGGGCTCTCTTGAGGAGGACTCCGATTCTGTTGGCAGATATGACCTAGTTGATAGAGTGCGGGCCCTTGGGCCTAGCGCTTTTAATCGGTTCGCTTCTTTAAGCCAAAAAATGACAGGCTCTCCTGCTGTTCTAGGTTTTGACGGGCGTTCTTATGAGTCCATACAAAGCGAGCTTGACAGATCCCTTGGCCTACTATGGAGATATTGTCAGCCCAATGGCCAGTTTAACCCCTTTCCGCCTCACGATATCATGGTGGCTCACCGGTGGTTCAGCGATCCTGCTCATGCGGATGTCAGGAACAGGATAACAAATATCCTATTGGGTGAAAAAAATTTAAGGGTACTTCCTCCCGAAATCGATCAATTTTCTCAGCTAGACTGGCTTCATCTCAATGGACATCAGCTGAGGAGTATTCCTCCTGAAATCGGTAATCTTGTTCACCTGAGATCACTTCTCCTTGGCAAAAACCTCTTGACCGACCTTCCCGATGAGATCGGTAACCTCTCTCAGCTCGAAACACTCCATCTTTACGATAACCGGCTCACACGCCTGCCCGACACAATCGGCAAACTCATTCGACTCAAAGAGTTATGTGTTCGTGGCAATCTTCTTCCCAACTTGCCAGAGACAATTGGGAATTTGACATGCCTTGAAAGACTGGACCTGAGCAAAAACCAATTGACTAATCTCCCTTCTTCTTTGGTCGATTATGTTGAAAAAAGTTGGAAAATTGAACCGTCCTTGCAAGGTAATCCTTTGATTTATCTTTTGGATGAGACATTTAAGGTATTGGATAGCCCTTTATATAGTTCCAGAAAACATGACTTCACAAAGAAATACAGGTCTTGTTCAAGCCATGAATGCCGCTCTCCGCTCGCTTCTCTCTGTCAAGAGATCCACCGTGGAAGCGAAGATGCTGTCCTTCGCACTGCGTTTGAAAGGCTTTCCGATGAGAATAAGCAGCGCATTGAGCGCACATTGCAGGAGCTTGCCGGCTCTAAGCCGAGCAGCTCATCAGAAGTAAGAAACGATCTCTTTGGCAATCGGGCCGATTTTACCAAGGCAGTGATCATTGCCATGCGGGAGAAGTTCCTTTCTTTCAAAGAAAAACACGATCAGATCTATAGCTATTGCGTTACCAAGAAATTGTCAAAAGATCTGGACAAATATGAAAAACCTCGTGTTCGTCTTTTTGCAGGCTACGGAAAAGATTCAGCCAAGCGGAATATCCTCCTTCTGATCGATGCCATGGAATTAGAAACGGCTGAAGCAGAACAAGCGGAGTAATAAAATTCCATGCTAATCATGAATAAGGATTTTTTAATATGAGCATGACTGTTTTAGGAAATCATCGCACAGCCGGAGCTTTGCCTCTTTCTGATGATAAAGCAAAAGAAGAAGACTTCTCCGTGGCAACCGGCGAGGAGCGTCCGGAAATAGCCTCTCTAGATACCCTCCCGACCGAACTGTTGTCGATCATCCTTAACTACGCAACACAAGAGGGGCGGGATGGGCAATTTCTTTGCAACTTGAGGAAGGTCTGCACGAGATGGCGCGATGTCATCGATATGACGATCCTTATTTCCCGTTGGGAGAACCTTCCAAAAGAGATCCAACATCCTATCCTGCGCCCTATTGTTGACAGGTTATTGCTGGTCGATCATGTGACGACTGACATCATCAGCTCAGCTTGGGGCTCTCTTGAGGAGGACTCCGATTCTGTTAGCAGACATGACCTAGTTGATAGAGTGCGGGCTCTTGGGCCTAGCGCTTTCAATCGGTTCTCTTCTTTAAGCCAAAAAATGACAGGCTCTCCCGCATTTCTAGGTTTTGACGGGCGTTCTTATGATGCTATACGGGGCGAGCTTGACAGATCCCTTGGACTTCTATGGGACAAGTGCCATCGCTTTGATTCGAACGCTGTTCGGCCCGGCGGCGCGCTCCTTCAGCAATGGTTCACCGATCTGGATTATTCACATGCAAGAGACCGTGTAGACGATTTGAGGTTTAATGAAAAAATTAGGATGCTTCCTCCTGAAATTGGTCAATTCGCTAGGCTCACATCGCTGAATCTTACAGATCACCTCCTGGCCATTCTTCCCGATGCGATCGGAAGCCTCTCTCAGCTTAAAACGCTGTGCCTTGATAACAATCATCTGACGAGCCTGCCTGAGACAATCGGCAATCTTGATCAACTCGAAATGTTGTCGGTTTGTAACAATCTCCTCATCAGCCTGCCTAAGGTAATTGGGGGGCTTATACGTCTTAATGTCCTTGAGTTGGATGGTAACCAATTGACAACTCTTCCTGCTTCTCTGGCCAATCTTGTTGCCCATCCTCGGACGATGTTGCAAACAGCGCCCCGCTTTCAACGCAATCCTCTTATTTTTCTGTTGGACAACCAATTTAAAGAAAAGGATGGCCCTCTATATATGGTTACGCAATTTGGCAGGAACGCGCCCATCATTGTTTCCGGAAAAGAGACCTTTGCAGAGAAATACCAATCCTGCTTAAGCTATATGTGTCTCACGCCGTTGGCCTCTCTTTGCCAAGAGGTCCACCGAGGTAGCTGTGAAGTGGCTCTTCGCAGTGCTTTTGAAAGCCTGTCTAAGGATGGGAAAGAACGTATTGAGCGTGCATGGCAGGCGGCCGCCGGCTCTAGCCTAAGGGGATCATTGGAACCGGGGCAAGATGTGTTAGCGAACCGGGGTGAGTTTGTCAAGGCAGTGATCGTCTCCATGCGGGAGAAGTTCCTTGCTTCTAGCAAAAAACACGATCAGATCTATCGCTACTGCGCGGCCAAGAAATTGTGGAAAAATTTAAGCTCATTTGAAAGATCTAATCCCCGCAATTCCGTACAACGCGGCAGGGACAGCGCAGATCGGAACATCCTCCTCCTGATCGATGCCATGGAATTAGAAACGGCAGAAACGGAACTTAAAGAGCAACTTTAAGAAGCTGTTGATACCCGGCCTTCGGCAAGGATTGTTTTTTGCATCGCATTCCATTCTTGTTCGTAATCCCGTCGGTCGGAAAAGCCCCATTCTGCGTGCAGTTCGCTTCTGAGTTTGGCGATCGCATGCAAGAGATTGGAGGGATGGACTTTATCAAAGACCAGGGGGAGCATAGAGCGCCCTGTTTCGATGGGAGATTGGTTTTCTGCGCATTCAACAAAGCCGGCACCCCCTCCTTCATGAGAGTGGGGGGAGCCTAGGATTTGATACAGGCGATGGGCGATATTCATTTTTTCTTGTGTCGCCGGATGTGCCATCTCTTCTGACAGGTTTTCAAGGATATCGATCGCTTTAAGGTAATTTTGGCGGACCTCTTTTTCAGTAAACGATTTGATCAGGAGGGTCGATAGCAAGAACTCGACTTGGACACGCGTTAGCGCTTGTTCTATCGCAGGTGAAGAGCTGATCGGGTTGCTGCGGTCCGGTTCGGCGGCGTCTTTAAGGTCCTCGTGATTTCCCAAAAGACTGAAAATACGGGCATGCCAAAAGGGGAGAATCTCTTTTAATAGGGAAACGGCATCTTCTATGGCTTCGTCGCGAGCCTCGGGGATCTGTCTGATCTCTATGAAATCTTGAAGGAAATTTAAGTAGAGGAGTCCGGGAGGTTGGCGGGTGGATTCAAAGGATTGCATCACGCTCGAAGAAATCTCAGATCTCATGGGAAGGTTGGCTAGTAGGAGCTTTTTATCAGCGCCGAGAATTTCGTCGCATAGGATGAATTCCCGGGCGAGCTCTTGTGAAGAGGCGTAAATGCCGAAAAAAGGTAAGTGGATATAGGCGCGGGGAACGATGATCTCGTGCAGCGCCCGGTCTTCCATGAGGGAGTGGATCATTAACGACGATAGGAGAGAAGAGATGTGAGAGACATAAATGCTGACGCAGTTCATGCGGAATTCTTGGATTTCTTCTGCGGAAGCGGTATGCAACAGTTGATCGAAGTCGTAGACCTCTTTTAGGGGGCTTAAGTTGAGGAGGCTGCGGGTGAAAATGCGCGCGATCAGCATACGGTACAGATGGTTTTCATCCTGAGTTGCAAACTGGACTCTGTTGATGAGTTCATGCAAGCCGATCTGCAACATAGAGTCAAAATACTGGCCGAAAGTGGGGGCTTCAATGATTTTGATATGGAATTGTTCGCTGAGCTTTTCTTGAACTAGGAGGGTCGCCTTCTCCACAGCTTCTTGCCGGGTTTCAGAGATCTCCTCTGCCGTGCACACTTCCCAGCAGAGAGGGCATTCCTGTTTTCCATGGGTCAGCCAAAGAGAGATGCTTTGCTTTTCAAACTGATGCCCGCAATGCAAGATCCCCGGGACAGTAATTGGAGTTTGAAAGAGCGGACA
>CAZEYJ010000286.1:0-15944 GCA_964516795.1 uncultured bacterium | reverse complement strand
CACAGAAGCCCCTGCGCGGCATTTGGCCAAAGCCGCCTTCTGAGCTTTTACGACGATCTCATAAATCTCTCTAAAAAATGCAGGCTGTTTTTGAAAAAAAAGGACGCGGGTCATGTCAGAATGATAATGATCAACAACCACTCCAATATCGATCAAGACCAAATCTCCGGAGCGGAGCTTCACCTCTTGAGGCCGATAGTGGGGCATCGCCGTATTGGCGCCAAAGGCGATGATCGGCTCAAAGCTAAGCCCCTCCGCTCCCCTTTCTAGACAAAAGATCTCAAAGCGGCGAGCCACCTCTTTCTCCGTTATTCCCACCTTCAAAATACCGCGGATATACAAAAAACCTTCGTAGGCAAGTTGAGCGCTTTGCCGCATGATCTCAATCTCACGCTTGTCCTTGACCGCCCGAAACGTCTGGAAAAAAGAAGCATCCGAGGCAAACTTGGCTCCGGCAAAAGACGCTTTCTTCTTTAATCGGAGATACTGATCATACGGAACGCGGCTGCCGTCAAATACCGCAGCCTTGACCCGCTGCTGCTTAAGAAAGCCTTCGAAAACCTCAGGGCCGTCCAAGCTGACCGGAATCGGAGAGCTCTCCTTAGCCATCTGAATATAACGGCCGTCGACGACAAGAAGAGCGGCTCGCGGGGAAACCAACAAATAGCCCGCTGAAAAAGAGATCCCTGTATAATAAAAGAGATCTAGCGGATGATCGATCAAACAAAGATCGCGCCCATCCGCAGAAAGGTGCCTCTGCAATTTCTTAAGCCGCTTACTTAAGATCTGCGCTGAAGAACTTGTTTTCAATTTCATCTTGGCTCAAGTAGACCATCGTTAAACGGCCTTTGGGACAAAAGCCCGGGCTCGACGTCTGTTTCAATTGTTTGAGGATCTCTTCAGCCTCTTGTAACATAAACTGCTTTTTCCGTCCCCCGGCAAATCGAGATGCCGCTGCCGCCAATTTGCGCAACCTCTCCTCCCGGCTCAACCTACCCACCTGGCCTTCGGCCAGCTCCGTCATGATTTCCCTAACAGCACTCAACGTATCGCAAGATCCGATCAATGCGGGGACTGCATCGATCATGAATTTGAATTTGCCGCACTGGCGCATTTCAAACCCAATTTCAGCCAACTCCTCCTCGTAAACAAGAAGGAGTTGCTCTTCTTCTGCCGACACTGACAACACTTCAGGGATCAAAAGTCCCTGGCGCGCTGAACGCTCTGGCCGCCTTCTCACAAGCAAATCAAAAGCGATCTGTGATTGGGCCGCGGCCAAATCGACCAAAACGACCCCGCCGCGCCCCACAGATTCCGGCAACAGCGCAGCAAACAACGGAGCGCTCGGATCCACCATCGCATAATGGGAAAACGTCCCGATCACATGAAAGCCCAGATCGGCAAGAGGAGGTTGCTGCTCAAAAACAGCCGCCCTGCCCTCATCTCGAAAAATAGAGGAGGGAAGCTCATCTACGGAAAAAATGGATGCAGCAGAAGTTCCTTCTTCTTCGAATACAAATAATTTCTCATCGCACAGCTGCATTCCTAAAGACGGCCCTTCTGCCTGCTGCAATGCCAAATGAACAGCCGTTTGAATATTTTCTTTCATCCCCCTCTCATCGCGAAGACGCACCTCTTTCTTCTGTGGATGGACATTCACATCGACAAGATAGGAGGGGATCTCAAGGTGCAAGGAAAAAATCGGGTACCGGTCTGAAGCCAGCCTTGTCCCATAAGCATCCCGCACAGCAAATGAAATGATCGGCGAGACAACAGGCCGTCGATTGATAAACAGATATTGCCCTGTCCTGTTATGTCTGTGGGCAAGAGGAGATCCGATCACACCCTTCAAACGGCAATCCCCCTGTTTAAGGTCCACTTTGAACACATCCGTCTCAAAATGCCCGCCTAACAGTTGAGCGCTCCTCAAAGAGATCCCATCAACCCCTTCCACCATCCTTTGAACAGAAAAAACGGAGCGCTCTTGGACGATCAGCTCAAAACCCACTTCCGGATGGGCAAGAGCTTGCTGCGTCACCACTTTCGTCACGTCGGCAGTCGAAATGGCAACAGACTTTTGGAACTTCTTGCGCGCAGGAACATTGTAGAATAACGAGCGGACCTCGATCGTCGTCCCGCGGGCGCGTGCAGCATCTCCTGCATGAACCACTTTCCCTCCTTCCACTTCAACCTCTGTTCCCGTCGCATTCTCTTCAGCCGTCAAAACCCGCATTTTGGAAACAGAAGCGATCGAAGCCAGCGCCTCTCCCCGAAAGCCCATCGTCGATAAAACGACCAGGTCATCCGCCTTTTCAATTTTTGACGTCGCGTGGCGCTCTAGGCACATCAAAGCATCCTCGCGTCCCATCCCGCCCCCATCATCGCAGACGCGGACCAACTGATGCCCCCCTCCCGCAATCGCTACCGTGATTTGCAAAGCCCCTGCATCAATCGCATTCTCAACTAGCTCTTTGACCACTGAGGCAGGATTTTCAATCACCTCGCCAGCCGCGATCTGGTTGATCGTATGCTCCGATAACGCCTTGATCTTTTGTGCCATACGCCGCCTATCAATTAAAAAATGCAATTACAAACAAAAATTAAAAAACAATAAAAAAACAAACAAACAGCAAACTATTGCGACATGCGATATAATTAAAAACAAAAAAAGTGTAATTATGAGAAACAACACCTCTGAATTAAATTATTTAATAAACAGTCGCAGTTCCCTCCTTACACAGGAAATCCATGATACTGCCAAAAAAATGGGAATACCTCAAGAAACGATCCAATCCCTCAACTTGCATTTCAATCTCACCTCGCTCAATTGCATGGAGATCCACATCGCTTCAAAACAGATCGCTCCCGACAAACGCCGATGCGTCCTTCATATTCCCTTGCCTTATTTGATCGAACCTCTAGATCTTCAAAAAACAAACTCCCTTTATCAACAGACCTTGTCAATCTACTCTTCACTCTCCTTAGAAAAAAAACGCTATGCCCTTTTCTTTTTCGATCTGCTTAAAACAGGACACTTCAACTCGATGAAAACATTTGTCCTTTCACATGAGCTTGCCCATCTGGCCAATGACGATGTCCATCTCGACAACTCAACTGGCCAACAGGGAATTCCTCTTTGGCAAAAAATCGATCCGATCTATTCCTGCCAAAAAGAAAAACGCGCCGATCTGACAGCAGCAGCCCTTTCAGGCCAAACACAAGCCGGGATCGAGTTTATGCAGGTCGCCTCGAAGCATCTACCGGACACCCCTTCTCATCCCTCATGGAAAAATCGGGCAACCTATCTAAAAAAATTCGCTGAAATGGGAAATCTTTATCTTTGGAAAAAAGTCAGCAAATACTCCCAAACATTAGGTGATCCTCTCTTGATCACAAACAGCCCTTTTTCCCGCTCTCCCGATCGGGTCCTCTCCTCCCTCCACATACGAACAGATCAGCCAAGGCCCCGACAGGCCAGCCTCACATTTGACCAAGAGATCAATATCCATCAGCTCCATTTCCCTCATGAATGCCTGCTCGACAAAATCGACTAAGAGACTATCCCCCTTGCAGATTATCATTCGACTTTCTACAATTCCAGAATCGTTAAATACAACACAGTCACATGGCAATTTCAATTGGCAGGCATTCGTCTCATCCCGTTGCCATTGAAACTTTTCCTGTCGAAAAAAAACCCGATCTCAGTCCAATTGAAACGCTTCCCAATGAGGTTCTATTTAAGATCTTTGAGTATAGCGCAGGATCTGCCAATCTGCGCACAATGGCCACCTTATTTGCCATTCGCAGCGTGTGCCGTCAATGGCGCGATGGGGCAAACGCCTCTGTGCTCAAGCTGTTTTGGGACCAGATCGCCCATCTCAACCTTCCCAGCTACCACGGGCCATTGCGCCGAGTCGAAGCCAGAATTCGACACACTGTGTTCATTAAAAATTATGTCGATCAGATCGTTGAAACAGCGCTTTATGGCTCAGCCGAATCCTCGGAACAGCCCCCCGCTTATTCTTCCAATACCTTCTATTTTCAGCGATTTGAATATCTCAGCGAAGAGCTCCATGCCATGGAGATCATAAACAAAGACTTTAAAAAAAAGATCCCGGAAAAACAAGGCTCTCTGATCTTAAGTCCACAACTGCATATCCGTATTCAGAAATGGCTCGATACCTCTTTGGAAAGAGTCCTGAAATGGCATTTTCCGCAATTTCACTTCGAGCAAAAAAAAGAAAATTTTTCCGCCAAGCAAATCCGGCTATGGTTAAACGATCCGGCAAGTCAAGAGCAGATCAAAACGATCAAAAAATTATACTTCTCGCTGCCTCAGCTAAAATCCTTGCCCTTTCTCCCTGAAATCAGCCAGTTCACATCAATAACAGAATTAACGTTCACCTGCAATCAGCTCAAAAACATTCCTATAGCAGCTTTGGCCCCTTTGACCTATCTGACAGAACTTAGCCTAAGTCATAACAGGATCGCATCCTTCCCAGATCCCTCAAGCAGCTTGGCTTCACTGACAAAACTTAATCTTACATCCAATAAGCTCGCAACTCTGCCCTTGTCAATCGGCGATCTGACCTCTCTAAAAGACCTAAACCTATCCGACAATGCCCTTAACAACATCCCTTCCGCAATCGGCAAGCTCACTTCCTTGGCATCACTTAACCTTTCGGAAAACAAAATCAACGACCTTCCGGAAACCGTCGGCAACTTAATTTCACTCGACACACTCGATCTTTCTCACAACCAAATAACATCCCTTTCCGCTTCTATAATGGCCCTGCCTTTACTGACTGCCCTTAAACTCTCTTACAACCCGTTATTGTTCATTCTGCAGCCCGATCTTTCAGAGAATGAGCCCTTTTCTGCACACTCCAAAAAAGAAGCGACTCAAGAGTACAGGGACAAGCATGCCACTGTCTCCACCTATTCTTGCCAAACACCGTTTGCCGCTCTTTGCCAAGCAATCCATCGGCGGGAACCGGACCGATCAGTTCAGCACGCATTTGAAAAACTTTCTGAACCCGCACAACAGCAGATCAACGCCCACATCCAAAAAAACGAGCCTCTTCTTTCCTATAAAGACCGCCTAGCCAAAGCCTTGATCGCAACCGCTAGAGCCAAGCTAAAGTCCTGCAAAGATGGCGACAAAAAAAACATGCTTTGGCGCATCTGGAAACTTTCCGGCAAAGAGGGTGAGTACAACATATTGTGGGCCCATTGGCACGCAGGGGACAATATCCTCCGCCTGATCGACGCCCTCGAATGGGCGACCAAGCCGCTACAAAGCCTCACTTGATTTTGCAACTTCTTCTGTGCTCAATGATTTTTTCCATCCGTATGGAAAATATAATTTCCATCCGCAATTTGACCATAGATATAAGTCCCGAAGACAGCATGCGCCGCATCATGTCCATGCTCAGCGATTTTATCCTGAAACCAAGGATGCATGTTCCATTCCATAGACACCCTTTCAAAACAATGCGGCAAAACAAAATCGGTATAATAATCAAGACGGGTCACATGATCATTGTCAGACCACCCAAAACAGCGAGTTAGAGGGACAAAATGGGGCCCTTGGACAACCTCGTCGACCGGTCCATCAAAAACTGTGTAACTATCCGCCCTTGGATTCTGGTTCAAGCGGACATGTTTGATCTGGGGATTTGCTACCATGGAGGCGATCACCCCATTGAGATCAAAACTCTTTTTTAGGAGAAAATCATGCTGATGAAAAAAAATAAAAGGTGTTTTGACCAATTTGATCGCCTCCTTGACAGCTCCCGCAAGATGCATCCATTTCGAACAAAACACAACTTCGGCATGAGAAAAAGCAGGATCGCTTTGCGTTAATCTCACTATCCTCTGCTTATACACGTCGTAATCGCTTGTTCGATGTTCATAACCGGGTTGAATCCCGTCGCACACAATGATCTTTCTGCAACGCAAAAATGCCGGGATCTGCATTAATGAACGCTGGCAAACCTCAATATGCCATATGTCGGGAATGGAAGGGATAGGATTCGTTGTTGTAATCACTGTAACCAGATCGGCTACAGTCTCATCATTATAAACCTCTCCGTTCACTACATAATCTTTGGCTTCAGCTCTCCCCTCTAAACAAAGAATGAAAACGCACAGAAAAAAATTAAACAAAGCTCTCACAGAAATCAATCTGCTCATCCTTTCCTCTCTTGTTATTCTGC
This sequence comes from uncultured bacterium, assembly GCA_964516795.1. GTDB lineage: Bacteria > Chlamydiota > Chlamydiia > Chlamydiales > Rhabdochlamydiaceae > Acherontichlamydia. Next base: position 9,726 of record CAZEYJ010000286.1, on the reverse strand, counting down.
AATCTTCTACTTTTAAACTATGCAAAAGCCTTAGATATATCATTTTAACCCGATTTCAGGCAAAGTAGGAAAGAAAAACCCCCTTAAGGGCCATGCCAGCTAAACCTTTTGCCACAGCGGTTGTCAAAAAACTCGTCAATGCAGGCCACATCGCCTATTTTGCAGGTGGCTGGGTGCGCGATTTTCTCATGCAGCGCCGCTCAGACGACATCGACATCGCGACAAGCGCCTCCGTTGAACAGATCCAAAACCTCTTTCCCAAAACGATCCCCGTCGGAGTCTCTTTCGGGATTGTGATCGTCGTCGAAGAAGGGCACCATTTTGAAGTGGCCACCTTCCGCAAAGACCGGGGATACGTCGATGGAAGGCGGCCGCTGGGGATCGACCCTGCCGCCCCTAAAGAGGATGCCCTGCGGCGCGACTTCACGATCAACGGAATGTTCTACGACCCTCTAACTGATGAGCTTCACGACTTCGTCGAAGGACAAGAGGACATTAAAAAAGGGGTGATCCGCGCAATTGGCAACCCGCATGAGCGTTTTCTGGAAGACCGCCTGCGCATGATGCGTGCCGTCCGCTATTCGACACGCTTTAACTTTTGCATCGAGCCTACCACTTACCAAGCAATCCTCGACCACGCCGCAAGCCTTCTTCCCTCCGTTGCCATGGAAAGGGTCTGGCAAGAGTTTAAGAAGATGTCCCAATTCGCTCATTTCGATTCAGGGCTGGTCACCTTGCATGAGCTCAACCTTTTGCCAACGATCTTTCCCCAACTGAAAGAGATCCCTCTTGACGAGATCAAGCGAAGGCTTTCTCCTCTGGCAAGCTATCCTCCCGGCTCTCCTGCAATCGCCGACCTCATCGAGCTCTTCCCCAACCAATCCCTCGAAGAACTCCTCGATCTGTGCGACTATCTCAAACTATCTAGACAAGAAAAAGATTTCGTCTCTTTTTTCCACCGCGCCAGAGAGCTGCTCTTCATGCCGCCCGATTGGCTAAGCAAGCTGGAAAGCTTCGAATGGGCCCAGTTATATGCCAACCCCAACGCTTTTCTCTGCATCCAGATCTTCGCCGCCCACCTACCTGCAAAACAACAAAAGCCCTTTGTCGAAGGACATCAACAAAGAATCGGATCGCTTACCCCCTTTATCGAAAGGATGCGCTCGCAAAATCCGGTCGTCCGCTCTGAGCATCTTAAGCAAGAAGGAATTCAACCCGGGAAAAAAATGGGGCAGCTTCTGAAAGAAGCGGAGAGGATCAGCGTCAATGAAAAGACAGAGGATCCGATTCAAATAATCTCTCTCCTCAAAAAATCCCCCCTTTGGCATAATTGATACATGTTAAAAAAATTATCGCTCACTACTGCATTGCTCATGCTCGGCTGCTCCCTTTTCATCGGGATCGACCGATTTGTCCATCACACCAACTTCAGCAGCTCGCCCGGCGAGATCTCCACATCCTACAGCTCCCCCGAATGGGAAATTCCCTCTTCTCTTATCGACGACCCTAAGCTGATCGATCAAATTTTAAACCAAAAGTTCACCTACTTCAATAAAGGCTCTCAAGCTTATGTCTATCTATCAGAAGATAAGAAATACGTTCTGAAATTCCTAAAACAGAACAAGCTCCACCCCAACACCTGGCTAGCTCGCATCCCCTTTTCCTTCAATCCCCACTACCAACGCTCTCTTTTTCTAAAGAAAAAACTCGCCAGTACATTCCAAGCCATTAAAACCGCATTTACCGATTTCAAAGAAGAAACAGGCCTCCTTTACGTCCACCTCAACCGCTCCAACAACCTCAAAAAAACGATTACGATCTTCGATCGAAAAGGGAAACTGCACCTCGTCGATCTGGACAAGACCAGCTTTTTGATCCAAAAAAAGGCCAATCTCATCTACATAAGGATCACCGAACTGATGGCCCAAGGAGATATCGAAGGGGCAAAAGGGATCATCACCTCAGTCTTTTCCCTCATCGACCACCTCGGCCGGCGAGGAGTGGTCGACAACGACCCGATCTTAAGAAAAAACTTTGGTCTCATTGATGATAGAGCCGTCCAGATCGACATCGGCCGGATGCGCATCGACCCTGTCAGAGCAGAGAATTTAACCTACAAATCTGAGGTGGCAAGCATCACCACCAGTTTTAAGAAGTGGATTGAAAAGAACCATCCCGACCTACTCGCCCATTTCGAGGCCAATCTTGAAAGAGTCTCGAATCTTTAACAGAAACTCCAAAAAGTGCGAATTTGACGCAAAATCGAAGTTTTAAGATTCGTTTTCTAAGAACCTGTCCTGATGACCCAACTTGGCTCCTAACCTCCGTTAGACGCGCACGAGATAGAGAAAATGTAAAATTTGCAAGCGAGCTAAAGCGGTTGCACCTTGATAAGGGGAGAAACCCAGTAGATCTTGTATTGCAACTGATGTATTTGGCCAATTAGAGCTATTCACAGAAAAGACGTTGCAATAAGCAAAAAGCTTTTCATCGCTCTAAGATCGCATTAATTGCAAAATGCGCTTCATCCTGAATAATCGGGATCAACTCGGGGCGGTGCACCTGGGCCCAATGGTCCATCGCCTCAGCCACTCTGAGCACTTCCCTTTGATAATGATGAGGCTGCTTAATCTCCTCGTCGGGGATCAAACTGCCGCAATCGATGATCATCGCACGATCATCGATAAAACCATAATTATGGCGCACACCGATATCAAGATCAGCAAACCCCTGCTCGCAGCGAGCAACAATCACTTGAAGCAATGAGCGGATGCAAAGATGAACCCTCTCTTCTAACCCATTCTGTATTAAAAAAGACAAATGGTCGTAAACCTTGACCGCTTTTTTTTGAAGAAAAAATTCCTTTGTATCAAGATCGACCAGAAACCTCTTTCCATCCTTGTCAAACAGCGTGACCCTCTTTTTCAAGTCGCGCGTTTTGTTCAAGTGAATGAACAAAAGCCCCGTCTCCTCTTGAAGATAATCGTAAGAGGCCTTGATGCTGGAAAAAACTTCATGGATCAGCTGCTTTCTTTTTTCGACATGGTTAAATCGGTAATTTTCAAAAAGGGAGAATGGAAAATCGTTCAACCAATCTTTAGGCAAAAGCTGGTGCATTTTAAAAAATTTAAGAACAAAATTCCCGTCTTCGCTGCAAAACGCATAACACTGCTCTCCGGCACCCAAATAATAAAAAGGTTGAGAAAAGACATTTTCAACAAAACAGCTCGCCTCCTCTTGATTCAAGGGAGGGATCCCCCAAGCCTCATTATAAGTCAGCTTCGAGGAAATTTTTTCCACATTGAACCCTTGGGTGCGGCAGCATAACATAAAGCCGGCCCCCATTAACAAAAGAGGAAATAAGACGACCAAAAAAAGGAGTTTGTAGCTTTTACGTTTTTTCTTCATGATCGGGGCAATCTTTCATAGTAATGCGGAATGCGCTGTAAAGGATAACAAAACTCTCAGCCCGAAGCAACAGAATATATACCCTTTCCACTTCAGTCGCATCCAAGAAAACGGAATGAAAAGTTCTCAAATTTGGAATCAAAGGAAGCTGTCAACATTAAATTCAATATTAACTGCGCCCTTTGATTCGAAATTTGAGGCTTTTAATCGGCTTGCTTGTGGGTATGATTGAAGTGGAAGGGGCATATACAGAGCCAGAGCAGGGACAGTCAGACCATTTTTTTGAAAAAGGCACCCCCGATAGGTCGCGGGCAGCCGCCATTTTCAAAAAATCGGTTCAATTACCTCTGTCCTTGATATAGAGCTTTTCCCACTTGCCCTAGAATAACCGATCTGTCATCATTGAGCTCGCAACTTCCTCTAATAAAATTCTTTTTGGATGACATCAAAAGACCTGACAAGCTTGCAGCACCCTCTCATCAAACACCTCGTTAAGGTGCGAGATGAAAAAACATACCGCTTAAAAGCCCAATCAGCCCTTGTCTCAGGGATCAAGCTGGTGTGCGAGCTCGCAAGCTGCTGCCACATAAAAACCCTCTTGACCGCTCAAGGCTATCAACCCCCGCTCCCATTAAAAGCCGATCAAACAGTGATCGTCACTCCTGAGATCCTAAAAAAGGTCACAGCCCTTCAAAATCCTGAGCCGATCGCAGCTGAAATTGCCTTGCCCAAACCCTGCGACCTCAAAGGCAGATCCCCTTTGCTCATCCTCGACCAGCTGAGCGATCCCGGCAACCTAGGCACCCTCATGAGAACAGCGCTGGCGCTGGGATGGAAAGGGGTCTTCTTAACTCCCGGAACGGCCGATCCCTTTAATGACAAAGCCCTCCGAGCGGCAAAAGGGGCAACCTTTAAACTCCCGCTGCGCCAAGGCTCCTATGAAGAACTTTTTCAGCTCGTCCGCGAAAATCAGCTCAACCTTCTCATCGCCGACGCCCAAGGAGAACCGATCACTTCGGTAACACCTAGCCAAGCGACCGCTTTAGTTCTAGGCAATGAGTCCCACGGCCCGCATTCCGATCTGAAATCCAAAGGCAAAGCGATCGCCATTCCGATGCAAGGGGAGATCGAATCGCTCAATGTCGCCGCTGCCGGCGCCATCCTCATGTTCTTCCTCCAAGGAGGCCTCCATGGCAAAAGATGAAAAATTCTACCACCTCGAGGAGGCGTTCCATCAGCAAGACAGGAAATTGCACAAAAAAGAACGGAAGATCGCCGAGAGCAAAGATCGCTCCAAATACAAAAAGAGCGATCAAGACCAGCTTAAAAAGCGGGCCCTTTCACGTGAAGAGATCGCCCCAGAAAGCACCCTAGAAAAAGGGCGCGTCCTCGCCATCGCTCCCGAAGGGGTGATCGTCGATTACAATGGGATCGAGCTCATTTGCAGCCTTAAAGGAAGCCTAAAGCAGGAGAAAAGCCGGGCCAAAAACCTGATTGCCGTCGGCGACTTCGTTCGCTTTGAAGACAAAGGAGGCGGCCAAGGGACCATCGCCTCCATTGAAGAGAGGCGCTCCATACTCTCTCGCGCGGACAACCTCTCGCGCAACAAAGAACAGCTGATCGCCGTTAACATCGACCAAGTCCTCATCACATGCAGCGTCGTCCAGCCAATGCTCAAACCCCCGCTTATCGACCGCTACATCATCGCAACCCTCAAAGGGAATATGCAGCCGGTGATCGTGATCAATAAGATCGATCTGCTCGACACCCCTCCGGCAACCTGCTCTGAAGTGGACCTCGAAGTCGAAAAAGAGATCTACTCCCAAGTTTTAGAAGCTTATGCAGCCCTTGACATCCCTGTGATCTCCGTCAGCTCTTCAACGGGCCAAGGGATTGAAGCCTTGCGCACCGTCATGCAGGGGAAAACCTCTGTCATCTCAGGACAATCGGGTGTTGGGAAATCCTCCCTCATCAACCTGATCGCAGGGACAACGATGCGCACCGGCTCGATTGTCCACAAAACAGGGAAGGGCTCCCACACCACCACGACAACCCACCTGATTCCCCTCGAATGCGGCGGATTTTGTATCGACACCCCTGGGATCCGCAGCTTTGGACTTTGGGACATGAGAAAAGAAGAGGTCGTCGAGTACTTTCCCGAGATCATCGCCCTCAGCCCCGACTGCCGCTTCCCCGATTGCTCCCATATGACAGAGCCCGGCTGCGCCGTGCAGAAAGCCCTCGAAGAAGAGAAGATTTCCAACTTGCGTTTTGAATCCTATTGCGCTTTAATGGTTTCTATCTCCAAAGGGCACAGGTTACGATGAGCCAGATTGAATCGATCCACGGTCTAGAGATCCTCGACTCCCGAGGCAATCCCACTCTTGAAGTTTTTGTCCGGACATCAGATGGCTTTGAAGGCAAAGCCGCCGTCCCTTCAGGAGCATCGACCGGAGAGCATGAAGCGGTCGAGCTGCGCGATAACGATCCCAAGCGCTATCAAGGCAAAGGAGTAGAAAAAGCCATAGCCCATGTCAACGGGCCGCTGGCCAAGCTCCTCATCGGCAAACCCGTCCACCAACAGCAAGAGATCGATTCGATCCTAATCAATGCAGATGGAACTCCCAACAAAAGCCGCTACGGCGCCAACGCCCTGCTAGGAATCTCCCTTGCCGTCGCCAAAGCCTCCGCCAACACCCGCAAAATCCCCCTTTACCAATCGATCGGGAATGCCAACTCCACCTTGCTCCCCACCCCCATGATGAACATCATCAATGGCGGGGCCCACGCCGACAACCTTCTCGATTTCCAAGAGTTCATGGTTTGCCCCATCGGCGCCCCCACATTCCGCGAAGCGGTCCGCTGCGGAGCAGAGATCTTCCACACCCTCAAATCGCTCTTAAAAAAAGCGGGACAAGTCACCTCGGTCGGCGACGAAGGAGGATTTGCTCCCCGTCTTCAGTCCAATGAAGAGGCCCTTGATTTCATCATCCATGCGATCGAAAAAGCAGGCTACCGCCCCAAAGCCGACGTCTCAATCGCGCTCGACTGCGCCGCCTCAGAATTTTACGACCCCGCCGCTCAAACGTATCTCGAGAAAAAGAAAAAAGAAAACGGCCTGCCATTTGCAACGCGAACAGCGGAAGAACAGATTGCTTACCTCGAACAGCTCTCCCTCAGCTACCCTATCAATTCGATCGAAGACGGCCTCGACCAAAACGACTGGAAAGGCTGGCAAGCCTTGACCGCCCGCCTCGGCAAAAACCTCCAGCTTGTCGGCGACGACCTCTTCGTGACCAACCCTCTCTTCCTTCAACGGGGGATCGATCAACACATCGCCAATGCGATCCTGATCAAAGTCAACCAGATCGGCACCCTTACCGAAACCCTCCAGACCATCTCGCTGGCCCAGTCCCACGGCTACCGGACCGTGATCTCCCACCGTTCCGGAGAAACAGAGGACACGACGATTGCCGACCTCGCCGTCGCAACCCGATCGGGCCAAATCAAGACCGGCTCCCTCTCCCGCTCTGAACGGGTCGCCAAATACAACCGCCTCCTAGAGATCGAAGACCAGCTCGGCAAAAAAGCCTCCTATAACGAATAGGTAGATTCACAAGTTGAACTTTTTTGACCGGGGTGAATTCCGCATTCCGCCCATCCTAACATCCTCTTATTTATTTCTTCTGTTGAACTGAGACTAAGAATCTGTCTGCAAATAGGAGCAAAGCTTAAATTTTCAGGCAGACTCTCATCAAGGACGGCGGGCTAGGTTTTCTTTTTCGACATCGACCTTGCTCTGAAAGAACTTCTTTTCGGCGGCAAGGAAAGCCGTATGGGCTTTCAGCGGTTTAAGAGGCGCCTCAAGAGACAATTCATAAACATTGCCAAACAGCTTGCCGATCTTTGAGACAAGATCTCCGCGCGTGACATAGATCTGAAAGGCGTTTCTTCTCTCTTCAGGCAATTGGTTCCACTCCTGGAAAACCTCTTCAGAGAGCCCGGGTGGGTTAAAAGCGACCGATCCTTCCGCATTGACCCATTCCTGTTCATATAAATAAGTGTAGGCAGCCAGCGAGCCTCCCAGGCTAAAACCGATCAGCCTCGCTTTAGGGCCAACTTCAGAGACCTTCTGGAGCCAGGAGCGAACATCCTGGCGCCCCTTAGTAAAAGCCTTGAAGCCCGGCCCGGATAAATCGATATCGCTCATCAGCGATGCCCATCCTCTCTCAGAGTCGAGTGAAAAATCTGTCCCCCGGAACAATAAAATCGGCACAGATCCTCGATCTCCCACCAATCCAAAAGCCGGCATCCCCCGCCATAAGTTGAAAACATGGTCCACATGATACAGAACAAGCCGCCCATTGCTGAGCAGCATCAAATCGTCGCCGATTTTAAGATCCCGGTACGCAACGACTTTTGCAAGGGCCTCGTCCGTTGCAAAATGCAACACATCAAGATCTGCGTTTCCATAGGCGATTTGAACTAAAAGGCAAGAGGCGACGTAAAGTTCCCCCTTCTTTTTCAAGACCTTGCCGACAAGCGGCTCATGAAGGGAGAGGAACCCATGCCACTCAATAAACTCTTTTGCTTGAGAAAAGCTCATTTCGATCGGAGCCATTTCCAAGGGTTCCGCCAAAGCGTAGCTCGTCATCTCCTGGGGAAGCGTCCATTTCAAAAAATCGTCAAGGTTCTGCAAGCTTCGCGCCCGCACCCGGTTTTTCCACTTGATCTTAGGCCTAGGCCGTTTAAACTCAGGAACCGTCTCCTTCTTAAAGCTCTTGGCCGCAGTCCCTGAGCCTGCAGGAGAAAGACGTGAAGGATCGCTACCGGAAAACCCGGCAATCGATGCAAAACAGAAAAAAAACAATAGGCAGGCTCTAAGGTGCGCAAAAACGATCAATCGCTTCTCCAAAAGCTTCTCTTAGAGACATTAAATCATAGCTCAGATTTTCTTCATGAAGATTTTTCTTCGAGACAATCTCTAAAAACTTCGCATTAAAGATATCGGTCTCATTATCAAACCGGGCGATCATCTTCTGAGCTCCATCATGGATAAAAAACTCATACGGAGAGCGGCTTGCATTAAATCTTCCGGCGACCACATAGGGCCACCGCTCCGGCTTGAAAATCGATTGTCCCTGCAACACCTCTGTAAAGAGATCTTCCCCGATGATGTAATGAAAAAGGGTCGGGAAAATATCCATATGGCAGGTCATCGGACAGGGGGATCTTTTGATCTTCCACGACTTGCTCCCAAAACGGTAATAGAGGGGAACATGGGTCTGCTGATGGGTCAATCCCGAAGCATGGAACAAATGCCCATGCTCATAAAACTCCTCTCCATGGTCTGCAGTGATCACAGCAACAGCCTCTTTGCTTCCGGGATAAGCGTCGAGCTCTTGAAAAAACTGCCCCATCAGCGCATCGACAAAACGGAGCGAATTGCGATACCGATTTTTCACTCCATCCAGATCAGAATTGCTCATCGCCACTTTAAAGTAGTTGATTTTCTCCTCAAAAGGATGGAAAAGGGAAAACTCCTCTTTAGGCCAGCTATAATCCAAATGGGTGGCATCTAGGAAGACGAGGAAGACCCTTCCCGATGCGGTGTCGGGATCTTTCATCTCTTGGACCAGCTTCTCAATCGCCGCCTGGTCTCTTTGATAGGGCTCGTCGAACTCCTCATCGTCCGGCGTATAGAATGTATCGGCCAGATACCTCGCCTCGCCGAAAATCAGATGGTCCATCTGATAATATCCGAGCCGGGCTGAAGAAAAAGCATGGATCTTGTACCCCATTTTTTTGAGCATTCTGAGAGGAAGGCATCCCCCCTTCCAATTCTCAGGGGTGATCTTCCCCCAATAAAAAGGGAATTTTGAGAAAAAGATCGAAAACCAAGAGAGCTGCGTCCCGTTGGCATTTGCAAGGGCCAGGTCAAAATGGACATGCTCTTGTTTGAACGCATGCAAGTTAGGCGCTACCTCCGCCGTGATAAAATCCTCCCTCAAACTCTCAATAATAAAAAGAAAAAGATCAGGCTTGCGAGCTAAAGAAAACGCCCTAGAATCCAAAGAGCGCAGAGCATCCACTTCCTCCTCGGGCAGTTTAAGCGTGTAGTCCAATCGAAAATATTCCTGGCGAGGCGGCGTCAGCGTCGATTTCCAAGGCAAGGCCTTTTGGTAAGACTGGCCCTGGGCCGGGCTGATCCACTTCGCCGTCGACCTCTCCCAATGGATCAAAAATAAGGTCATTGAGCACATGAAGATAATCAAAACAGGATAAGTCGTTGTGACAGGACGCCGGTCAGACCACTTC
>CAZEYJ010000285.1:0-4770 GCA_964516795.1 uncultured bacterium | reverse complement strand
TATAATAAGGCTGCACCGATCTCTCATTATAAGGGGTGGCATAGCGAACAACCTTTTCGCGAAATGAAATAAATTCTTTAATTGACATCGATTGGACATGATCTCTGTACAAGTTTGCAAATTGACTTGGCGATACGATCTGATCTTCAAAAATCCTTTCCCATCCATAGCGGGCCACAATTTGATCCAAAGGCATCTGCCGCGCTTCTTCTCTGAGGCGTTCCATCATTTCCTTATCTTCGTAGTCATCGGTCTCCATGCTGGACCAAAATGCATATCCCGCCAATGACAGCGCAGGAACAGCAAAAAGCGCCACAGGAATGCCTACAATCGAATAAGCCGCTAATCCCACAAGAGCTCCCGCTGCCACTAAAGCCAACGCCCCTAAAATGCGTCCTGCAATGCGCTTTACTTCTGAAGACAAGAGAATTTCCATCCCATTCCTAACAATGCGATCTACCCAAAACTCATTATCCCCATCTGCATTTTCCGCAACCAAAGGAACCGGGCTTAAAGGCTGATAATTAGTTCTTTCGCCGAAGGATAAAATAGACATAAACAAACCCATTTATTGAGTTAATTAAAATTGGTGAGATTATAATGAATTAGAAATAAAAGTCAAAATAAAAACAGGTTTTAAAACCATAAAACATTAAAGATTAAAAAAATAAATACGATGAAAATGAAAAGAATCGGGTTTTAGTAAGTCTAATACCCGATTCTTTTGACTCTTAGAATTAACTTAAAGATTTAAATTTGCTGTGGCGCAGGATTGTCAGATATAGGAGGATTAAAGCCTGTATCACTGACCTTTTCCGGAGGAGGCGGAGGCGTTTTTCGATGAAGGTCCTGAGCAGTTTTTAGACGACTTCGTTTTTTCTCAATATTCCACTCACCGCTCATGATCTCTAACACATCTTCGCGGTCCAAGGTCTCAAACTCCATCAGCATCTCTGTCATCAGCTGAACCTGTTCGCGATGGGCATGAATAATCTCAGTAGCCCTTGTATGCGCCTCTTCTAAAAGCTTGCGCACCTCATCATCGATCACCTTAGCAGTCGCCTCAGAATAGCACTTCTCCCGATAGTTAGGCATGCCGAGGTACTGGCCCCCTTCAGCACGTTCATCATACGCAACCGTCCCAAGCTTATCGTTCATCCCCCACTCGCAAACCATGCTTCTGACAAGCTTAGTCGCCTGGGTAATGTCCATTTGCGCGCCGCTCGATATGTCGCTGACAAAGATCTCTTCTGCAACTCTTCCCCCCATTAATACCGCAAGCTGATCAAGAAGCTCCCGCTTCCAATAGCTCAATCGGTTTTTCTTAGGCATAAAGTGGGTTGCCCCCAAAGAAAGCCCTCTTGGAATAATCGTGACCTTATCGACAGGATCGGAAAACTTGACGCACAGAGCAACGACAGCATGTCCAGATTCATGGTAGGCAGTCGTTTTCTTCTCATTTTGATCGATTTCAAGACTGCGCCGCTCCTTTCCATAACGGACCTTGTCGCATGCCTCTGCAGCATCCTGCGCAGTGACTGCACTGCGCCCTTTTCGAGCAGCAAGCAATGCCGATTCGTTCAGAATATTCATCAGATCGGCCCCCGATGCTCCAGGAGTATTGCGTGCGATGTCCATCAGGTCAACTGTAGAATCAAGCTTAATCTTGCGGGCATGCACTTTAAGGATCTCAAAACGACCTTTAATATCAGGAAGATCAATCACAATCCTCCTATCAAATCGGCCTGGACGGAGCAGCGCTTTATCTAACACATCAGGGCGGTTGGTCGCTGCAATCAAAATCACCCCTTCATTCGTATCAAAACCATCCATTTCGACAAGCAGCTGGTTCAATGTCTGTTCCCGCTCATCATGCCCCCCGCCTATGCCTGCGCCCCGATGGCGCCCGACTGCGTCGATCTCATCCATAAAGATAATGCATGGAGCCTGTTTTTTAGCTTGGTCGAACATATCTCGGATACGGCTTGCGCCTACGCCGACGAACATCTCAACAAAATCAGAGCCTGAAATCGAGAAGAAAGGACGGTCGGCTTCCCCCGCAACGGCTTTGGCAATCAACGTCTTGCCGGTACCCGGAGCCCCTATGCAAAGAACCCCTTTAGGAATTCGAGCTCCTAAGGCAGTAAACCGCGTTGGATCTTTCAGAAAATCAACAATCTCTTGAAGCTCCTCTTTCGCCTCATCGCAGCCAGCGACATCTTTAAACGTGACTTTGTTGCGCTCTTTAGTTAGCAATTTGGCCGGGGATTTGCCGAAATTCATCGCCCCGCCGCCAACCCCCTTCATCTGACGGGAGAAAACGAAATAAAGAAGGAGAACGACGAGGATCACGGGAAGCAATGTGAACAGATAGCTTAGATAGTTTGGAGAAGGCTCTTCACTTTTAAACGTCTTTTCGAGAACCAGGTTGCGAGGTTGATCGGGAGCTTTAAAAACAGTCCCTTTATTGGCAGCAAAATTATCCCATTCCTGCTTAGCCTGGGCAAACCAGTGGGCATAAACCTCAGAATCTTGCTTTTCAAGAGCTTTGGTCGATAATTCTTGGTTGTTAAAAAACCATGTCACATTAGCTACTGCCTGGCGCGCCTTATCTAACTGGGCGTCATTCTTTTCGAGCTCTTCCGTGACATAATTAAACTGCTCCAGCTGGGCCTTATAAGTCCTAACGCTGCGGAGCTGGAGAAGGCGAACATTCTGCTGGTTTTTGTCCAAATCTGCAATGACTGCGTTCAATTGGTCTAAGACGCTTCGATAAGCGGCGAGCTGCTCCTGGACAGATTGGGGAGCTTGCAAATTAGAAGCTTCAGCAACAACCTGCTCCATATTGCGCAAATCAGATTTCATCCCCTCATTGCCGATCCCAAGAGCATGGGAGCGGAACCCTTCGACTAAGGTCAGAAGGTCTTTTCCAAATGCGGCAACAGCGACTGGATTTTGTCCCTGGGCTACCTGAGGGTATAACTTCTCCAAGTCGGCATAACTGACAAAATCCTTATCGGAAAGCTGCTTGATTACAACCTCATTTTCTCTGCTTGCGCTATTATAGACAGGATCAATGACGCGATAACCGGTCTTGGGGATAGGAAGACCGCTCAAATGCAAAAACAGATCTGCTGCATCGGAAACTGCTTTTTTCGAAGAGGACAACTCGGCATCAAGGTCTTTTTCCTCTCCAGACAGTTCATGATTACGGTTGAGCAGCTCCAAATAGCGGAACCGAGCTTTGGCATCATCCGTTTGGCGATCTTTAAACTTACCTGTAAAAGTTACAAGGTTATCGTTTAAAGCGATCTTCCGACTATCTTCTTTTTGCACGAGGTCAAGATTGACCAGATGTTCAATCTGATAGCTAAAAGCTACCTTGCCCGTTTTTTCATTGCTCAAATTCTGGAGCGTTAAAATAACAAGAATAGCTGCGAGTAAGAAGATAAAAAAGCCGCCCGGAAACCCTTTTTTTGGCTCAGGCTTTGAGTTGTCATTGCTCATAATATTTTTATTTTTGCGTGTTTATAGATGACAAATTAAACCATCTGCTACCGATTAAAGTAAAGAAATTTCCAGACCGGTCAGAGACTTAAAAACTCGCAAGCGCTCATTAGCTTAAGATAGCCGCCCCGAAGCCGGCAGCGACTACCTCGATTTGATGAGAGCTGCCAAAAACCCCAACCGTTCGAGAGATTTCCCACTCTATCCGTTCTTTAAAAAGATTGAAGTTTATCCTGCTCCCGTCCAAAAAAAGTGAAGCTGCCGACATCGGACAAATGCCTCTTCGGCATTTTTCACTCTTTTTGAACGGTCGCAGTACATCAACAATCCCCAAAAAGGGCACCCACCCCTTTTCCGCGCAGACGGAGCACTGTTTCTTCATCCTATCAGAGAGGGATTAATTTGTCCTACATTTATTTAAAAACAAATGATCTTATAAATATAAAACAACATGATTTTACAAAGAACCCGATTTAATTAATTTATAAACTATCCACCCCTTTTTTACATAAAGAACACCCTTCTTAATAGGAAATGCCCCCTCGCCCCGCAAACCCAATATCCCCTCCACAATCCTTAATGCCATTTCATAAGAAACCCTGATCTCTTCTCGATCAAACCAGCTTTTAAGGAGCCATCTCACCTCCAAAGCCTCCCCGACGGATGACAAATCCCATTCAATCCCCTCTTCCGTTCTTACTAAAGCGCCCCAATGCCTCTCACAGCGGCGCCTCAAGTAAGCATCGACCTCGGAAAAAGCGACGCCAGCCTTGCAAAGGTTCAGGCTGATTTTTTTCCCGAACTGAGACTCGAGGGCAGGTATCATCTCAGCCCTCATCCTCCCTCTTAAGAACCGCAAGCTCAAATTTGTCGGGTCCTGGAAACCGGCCAGCCCCTTTCTTTCAAGCCAATCCACCAACTCAACTTTTTCCACAGAGAGCAAAGGCCTGAAGACCTTCATCCCCTCCATTTCCAAGCCAGGCTCAATCCCCAACAAACGGCTTAAGTGGGCCCCTTCTAAAAGCCTCTTTAAAACAGTCTCTGCCTGATCATCCGCTTGATGGGCTAACAGCAGCCCTTGAGCCTGGACCTCTTGATAAACTTCTCGAAAAAAAAGGAACCTCTCTTTCCTGCCGCTCGCCTCAATATTCCGATCAGGAACCGCGCCTCCTTCAAGCCTGCGCGAAAAAAGCCTCAGGTTCAACCTCTTGGCTTCAATAGCAATCGCCTCCGCCTCCGCCCTGCTTTCCTCTCTCCATCCAT
>CAZEYJ010000284.1:0-3624 GCA_964516795.1 uncultured bacterium | reverse complement strand
CCGCTGGCAATGCCTTTTCCCTCCTGCCGCCTCAAAATCTCTCCGGCAACTGGATTAAAATTGTCCAACGTCTTCCCGTCCGCGTTAACCTCGATCCGGCCGAACTGAAACAACACCCGCTGCGCATCGGGCTTTCTATGGAGGCTATTGTCGACCTGCGCGATCAAAGCGGACTGCTCGTCCCTCAATCGAGCGAAGGTTCTCCGACTTATGAAACTCCGATCTACGAGATCGAAGAGCGAGGCGATGAAGAAGCTATTGCAGCAATCGTCAATAACAACATCGACCCGGCTTTGACAACCTATATCGACGCTACATTACAAATCGAGTCCCAAAAGTGAGCCTCATGGCACAACAAACTCCTCCCATCACCCTGTTTATCGCGCTCTTTGCCACACTCTTCTCCGTTATCTTCAATTTCACGTTAAGCATGATGGCATCTCCTTATATCACCGGCGACTTAGGGGGAAGCAATGACATCGCAACCTATACCGTCAGTTTTTTCGCCCTAGGCAATGCGCTGAGCATCCCCCTTGGGAAATATTTCATCGCCCGGATAGGGGCGCGCCGGCTGCTGACGATCGTCCTGCTTTTGTTCACCCTCTTTTCTTTGGCCTGCGCTACTTCCGGCACCTATTTCTTATTCAACGCTTGCCGCTTCTTACAAGGCTTTTCCTCAGGCCCCATTTATGCTATTGGCTTCTATCTCTTTTCTTCTTTGCAGCCCAAAGAAAAAAAAGGACTGTTCTCATCAATTACGCTCATGATCTTCACTGTCACTCCCGTGATCGGAGCTTGCTGGGGAGGATGGATCGCCTATGAATGGCATTGGAGCTGGCCATTTTATGGCAATATCCCTCCCCTTCTTTTTTTAGCCTGGTATTTAAGACGGCATCTCAAAAACTTCACAGAAGAACAAGCTGCGCCCTCCTTTGATGCGATCGGCTACATCTCTTACTTCATCTCCATTTTTTCACTTAGCTTCGTGGTCATCATGGGACAAGAACTCGACTGGTTCCGCTCCAATCTGATCATCACACTGACCGCAATCGGCCTACCCTTGCTGCTCTTCTTCATCCTGTGGGAAATCTACACCCCTGAACCGCTGCTCGAACTTTCCCTCCTCAAAAGAACAGCCTTTAGCTTCGCATTATTTAACTTAAGTATCTTGTTCTCCGCCTATTTCGGAATGGTCATCCTCCTTTCCCTTTGGCTCAAGCTCTGGGTCAACTACACACCAAATTGGATTGCCATCCTTCTTGCGATCATGGCCTTAACCGGGCTTTTTCCCGTGTTTTTGATCGATAAAAGGATCGCGCGGATCGACAACCGGATTTTCCTCGCCTTAGCGATTCTCCTCCTTGCTATTTCCTGCTTTCACACGATGGTTTTTAATGTCGACATCAATTTTGGCCGGATCGCCGTCTCCCGACTTTTGGCCGGACTTGGACTTGCCCTCTTTCTAGCTCCCATCTTTAGGCTGAGTTTCCACGCCGTCTCCAATTCTAATCTGCCCAATGTCCTCAACCTGTTCCAGATCACACGCGCCTTGTCCAGCGGCCTTGGAGCTTCCATTTATGATTGCATCTGGCTGCGCAGACAAGCCTTCTTTCACGACAGGCTAGGAAGCAACCTGACAGAAAACTCAGCTGAAACGTTAGAATTCTTCGCCAAAGCCAATGCGATCGGCCTGCACGGAGATCGCGCCGATGCCCAGCTTGAATATTATCTGCAGCGGCAAGCGACAGCTTTAGCCCTTGATGACTGTTTTTACCTCATGGCATGGATCCTCATCGGCCTTCTGATCACCTTCCTCTTTACCTTTTTGACAAAGCCGGGCACTTTCGTCACAGTAGAAACAGAAGCGATGCCTTAAAAATGGCAAAAAAAAGATTGAATTTGACGCCGCCTCCTTGTTAAACTCCAAAAAATCTTTTTCTAATCTCCAGCCTCCATCAAGAGCCAATCTCTAAAAAGGGAGAAATTTACGTGTCATTACTCAAAACAGCAGCCTTGTCTTTTCTTATTGCCTGCTCTAGCCATTTGGCCGCACAAGTTCACATCATCATGACCTCGGCCACCATCGAGATGGACTATGAAAGAAGAACGGAAGAATACATCAAAGCGATTTGTGCAATTAAATCCTACGGGATCGAGCCGTGGGTCATTGAATGCATGCCGATAACACATTCTTTTCTCGATGAGATATCCCATCAGGTCCTCTATCCCCAATCAAATGATTTCTCCATCAAAAATAAAGGGATGAATGAGATGAATTCGATCATCGCCAGCATCCCCCATCTCCCTTTTGACGATGAAGACATCGTGATCAAACTAACGGGAAGATATTGGCTCTATGACAGAGCTCTCATCGACCTCATTGAAAATACAAGCGCTGATTATGATGCCTATGTTTGCTATGGAAAACACTTTGTCGGAGACGACCACGTCTTTACAGGAGCTTATGCCCTCCGATGGAAGTATTTTAAACAGCTCGCCCAAGGGATCGACGTAGAAAAAGCAGAACGGGAATGGATCGGCGTCGAGCAGATCGTTGCCGACTTTCTTAAAGACAACAATCTGCGCATCAAACTTGTCGACCCCTTGAATGTCGAAGCACGGATCTTTTTCGACGGCATCTGCATGCCCAATTACATCCGCAGATGGTAAGGACTTATCATTGAAACAGATACAACGACAGGATCAAATTCAATCTCTCTAACACAGGAGCTCCCAATGAAAAAACACATCCTTTCTCTATTTCTTTTGACGACACTGTCTACATCCCCTTGCTTTTCCTGGATTCAAGAAGTCGTTCCTAACCCTTCTTTAGAACAGGCCTATTCCTACTTTGCCGGGTTGTCCCCCCTTTATTGCGATATTGGCGAACACATGCCCCACTTAAAACGATTGGCCCAAGAATGTCCGCATGTCACAGAAATCGGCATCGGCCCTATTGTCTCAACATGGGGCATTTTGCAAGGATTAGCAGAAAACCCCGCCCCTAACCGCACCTACATTGGGATTGATATCATTTCCCCTCCGGAAGACTACGAACTAGCCCGGGGGCTTGCAAAAGAAAAAGGGATTGAATTTATCTACAGGCAGGGCAACGACCTCTATCTGGACATCGAGCCGACCGACTTCCTTTTTATCGATTCGATGCACACCTATTGCCATTTGACATATGAATTAGAGACCTTTTCACCAAAAGTCAGAAAATACATCGCCATGCATGACACAAGCGAGCCATGGGGAAACCGGGATGATGGGGAATATGTTGGAGATTACTCTGAATATCCCTCTTATTACAATAGAACAAAACGAGGCCTTTGGCCCGCTGTCGAAGATTTCCTACGCGCTCATCCCGAATGGACATTGCAAGAGCGCCATCTGAATTGCCACGGGTTTACCATCCTGCGCAGGGTAAGCGAATAAGCCGTCCCTTAACAAATTCTTAGAAAAGGACTATAGTCCTTTTCTCTATAGTTTATAGTTTTTTCTATGCAGCATGACGCAGAATTGCACTGATCATTGGGATGGTCAAGCCGATTTCTGGAAGCATCTCCGGGTGTTCTAGTAAGCAGCCCCGGAGTAATCCGACTAGGGCCCTGCACGTATTGC
>CAZEYJ010000283.1:0-2105 GCA_964516795.1 uncultured bacterium | reverse complement strand
CTGCCATTCCTTAAAGAACACAAAACTCTTGTAAAGCCTG
This sequence comes from uncultured bacterium, assembly GCA_964516795.1. Taxonomy (GTDB): domain Bacteria; phylum Chlamydiota; class Chlamydiia; order Chlamydiales; family Rhabdochlamydiaceae; genus Acherontichlamydia. The sequence continues at coordinate 2,065 of CAZEYJ010000283.1, read as the reverse complement.
TCTTAGAAAAAATGGCGGACATGGGATATTTCGGAGCTGTCGGGATCGATGCCATGGTCTACCGCAATTGCGATACGCAGCAAGTCGAACTTCACCCCATCGTTGAGATCAATGCGCGCAAAACCATGGGATGGGCAGCTCTAGCCTTCCAACAACGCCACTGCCCTGACCAGAACGTCGAGTTCCAATTTTCTCATCACCCTCAAGGGCTTCTGCCTTCTTCTATTATAGCAGCCGACGGATCGCAGGTCTTTTTCAAGCGCAACATTCAAGTTCGATACCTCTTTACTTTTATTAGTTCTTCGCGCTAACACTGGAGGCTGAGCGACAGATTCTAACGTTCGTCATCTTGCATCATTTAATAAAGAGAGATTAAACCCAATGGACATTCTTAAAATCAAAGGCGGAAAACCGCTCGAAGGCAAAGTACGCGCTGCCGGCGCAAAAAATGCGATCACTAAATTGCTTGTCGCCTCCCTTCTCTCTGATAAACGATGCACATTTTATAATGTTCCCAATATCGCTGAAGTTGAAGTGACCGTTGATCTCTGCCGCGAGATCGGCTCTGAGATCCACTGGGACCGAGCTCAAGGCATTCTTGAAATTGTAACAAAAGACCTAAAGACCGCCTACGTCCCCCAACGCTTTTCAGGATCGAACCGGATCCCCATCCTTATGATCGGCGCTCTTCTCGGAAGAACCGATGCCGATATCATTGTCCCTACCGCAGGCGGTTGCAAAATCGGCAAACGGCCGATCGACTTTCACATTGCAGCACTAGAGCAGCTTGGAGCTGTTATTGAATATCGGGAAATGAAAAAAGAGGGCGCTTATCTCGCAAGGGCCCACCATGGCCTTAAAGGAACGCTGATCGAACTTCCATTCCCTTCCGTTGGTGCAACGGAAAACTCGATCCTTGCAGCCGTCCGCGCCAAAGGGACCACGATCATTAAAAATGCCGCTGTCGAACCTGAGATCATCGACCTGATCCTCTTCTTGCAAAAACTCGGCGTCACTATCGGCATCGATGCGGACCGATCAATCCAAATCCAACAGACCAATCACTTTTTTGAAGTTGAGCACCATGTCATCACCGACCGGATCGAGGCTGCATCGCTCGCGCTTGCAGGGATCAGCACCAAAGGACGCGTTTTTGTCGAAGGCGCACAGCACCACAGCATGATCACCTTCCTGAACAAACTCAGAGAAGTCGGCGCCGGATTCGATGTCAAAAAAGAAGGCATTGAGTTTTTCTATCAAGGCCCTTTAAAAAGCGGCATCCTTGTCGAAACCGATGTCCATCCCGGATTTTTAACCGACTGGCAACAACCATTTGTTGTCCTCTTAACACAGGCCCATGGTTCTTCTGTCGTCCATGAAACAATTTATGAAAACCGGTTCGGCTATACGGAAACGCTCAAGCAGATGGGGGCCGATATCCAAACCTTCACTCACTGCCTCGGCGGGAAAACCTGCCGATTCGCTTCTCACAACTTCCAGCACAGTATTGTGATCAAAGGCCCAACTCCACTCCACTCCAAAGAGATCGCCATCCCCGATCTAAGGGCCGGCTTTGCCTATGTCCTCGCCGCCCTGCTCGCTCCTGAAACAAGCCAGCTCTCTGGCCTTCATTACCTCGACAGAGGCTATGAGCATATCGTCGAAAAGCTCACAGCCCTTGGCGCCGATGTCTGCCGCACCTCGACATCAGCTGAGGCGGCCGCAGCAAAACTGAAAGAAAAAAGCCAACCCCATCTCTCATTAGAACCTGCCAAAAGCAGCTAATTTTTCGACTGCAAAAATTTTTGTTAAGAATCATTAGGCGCAAGACACAGAATATCAGTAGATCGTGTCTTGCAGCTATACTGAAACAACCTGAAGAATCGGTTTTCGGCTGCGTCGGCTTTTCTTCAATCTGTCGATCTGATCCTCGGGCCGTGTCTATGAACACAGCCCCTTCGGAACAGATCGACAGATTAAATAGCCGTCATGCCGAAATACCGATTCTTCAGGTTGTGTCAGTATAGCTGCAAAACACGATCTACTGAAATTCTGTGTCTTGCGC
>CAZEYJ010000282.1:0-3293 GCA_964516795.1 uncultured bacterium | reverse complement strand
CGAAGTGTCGTGATTGACACTCCTAATAATTTAGCTGCATCAGAAATCGCAATCAATCTATCCATAACGGACAGTATTGAGCAGATTTAGATATAATTCAAGAAAACTGTTCGAGCCCCCGTTGCGGTTACGGTACTTGTCTTTTTCTTAAGGAGGGGCTTATCGACCTTTTTAAGATTTTTTCTGGATCTAAAATTTTTTTATGGCGAACGAAAAAATTAGTAGATTCAGCAATCTGAAGACAGGAAAAACTTTACGCGCAATTTTTTTGCATAAATCATCCGAAGGATGATTTATCTAACAATATCGTTGACGTTTAAATTATAGAAATAATAAGATGCTCGAGAATTCAATTTTTAGTTTTTTTGATTTGTGATCTATTTTGATAAATTAAAGGAGTTAAACTTGTCTGTTCAATTTAATTCTAATTCATCCGTGGCTCATCCATCTTCTAGTATGACTACCCTCTCTCAGTCCACTATACAGAGGCTAGCAAGCGCATCTGCTCAAGACCAGATCTCCTCTGCAGCTAGCGAGCCCTCCTGTTGGTCTGCTTTTTGTGAATTGATTCAGACGCTGATTAACGGAATTTGCTCCTTCTTTGAAAGTCTTTTTACGTCAAGATCTGATGCGCCGACCTTGCAGGCAAGTTCTAGCGAAAGCGCATCGCAGGTAAGTTCTAGCGAAGGCGCCTTGCAGGCAAGTCTCAGCGAGTCGATTTCTCGGGAAGGCTCTAATGTGAGGCCTTTACACCCTAGAGTCACTAGTGGATACTCATGTCAAGTCCCCACTCATCTAGGAACAGATATCTCTGGCCACTTCTGGAATGCGAATAAACGCTTCGCCTATCATTATTTATTAGAAGGGGCCCATCCTGATGCCTTGCATTTCGAATTCACAAAATATGCTCTTGATGACACTGAACCTGTCAACGCAGCACCTCTCTTTGCTGCAAATCCTCCAACTGTACGGGAAATAGAAGGAACATTCCTCTACGATCCTTCAACCCAAGAGAGCAAGCATTGGGTGGCCAACTTCGCAGATAGCAACTTGTTTGGCTATGCGTTCACAGGATTGCTCGCTCAAGATGAAATACAAATCCTCGAACATCCTTCTCTGTATCATCTGAAACTCCACCTAACCAATCAGGGGATGAGCCAACTTCGCGGAAATCAAATAGCTTTAGTAGAGGGCGTTCAAAGACTTGGAAACCTAGATACACAAACACCTCTTCCCTCGGGGAGGTCTTTATACGGCAATAACTTTGCAGGGGCAACTCAGGAACAAATTGTTTCAAGGCTAACTCGATTTGAGAATCCCCATTCAAGCAATCTTTTTTGTATGGCGGCCCCGCACATTCCATCAGACCTTCACAACCAGCCTTATCAAAGAAGGCATCTCGAACGTCTTTTCTACCATAGTTACACCGCTTTTTCTGCAATCAAAGAAAAATCTCAGTCAGCACAATCCATTATCCATACGGGAAACTGGGGCTGTGGGGCCTTTGGCAATGATGCCAAAACCGTCGCCCTTATTCAGCTTGCCGCAGCTCGCGCTGCAGGAATTCATGAAATTCGTTATTACTCTTTGGGCAGCCACCAGGCGTTTCAAGAAGCGCAACAATTATTCAACCAAATAGCTCAGCAGAATAACGCCTTCACTGTGACAGAATTTTTAGACCACCTCGTCCACAATGCCGAGGCTTATGGGTTACGGTATGGCTTGGGAAATGGGACTTAAAATTTGTTAATTTATGCAGTTGCCTTTTGCCTTAAAAGATGAAATTGAAAAGCAAATTAAAAACGTTTCTTTAAATGCCTTAAAGAAACGTTCGGATGATCTTTCTGCCTTGTACCGAGAGGGTATTAAAGGGGGCGCCGGGTTAGGATCTGATCTCGAGAGGCTTGCTTACGTTTCGGTTCGGATGCCGGCAACTTATGCCACTATAGTCCAGGTGTTTAAGGAGCTTAGGAAAAGGGCTTCCACTTCAGAGATCGGCAGCATGCTCGATATTGGAGCGGGGCCGGGAACGGGGCTTTGGGCTGCTGTCGAGTGCTTTGGCCTTTCTTTACAAAAAATGACTTTAATCGAGAAGGATCCCTCATTTGCGCGGCTGGGAAAAGAGTTGGCCCGGGCTAGATCTTGGGAAGGGGCCGACCTATGTTGGGAAGTAGCAGATGCGGCGCAGATCCAGGAATTCTCTTCGCACGACCTTGTCTTAGCCTCCTTTTCCTTAGGCGAAATGAAGGAAAATGATTGGAAAAGAACTGTTTTAACGATGTGGAAAGCTTCTAAAAAATATCTTGTCATTGTTGAGCCGGGAACGCCAAAGGGGTTTGAGCGGATCAAGGAGATGAGAAAGATATTGCTGGAACAAGGAGCGCATTTGATCGCGCCATGTCCTCACTCTCAAATATGTCCTATGCAGGGAAGCGATTGGTGCCATTTTGGCGCGCGTGTCGAACGTTCTTCTTTGCATCGCCAGATAAAAAGCGGGACAATGAATTATGAGGATGAAAAATTTTGCTATCTTGTTTTTTCTAGGGAAAGCTGCCTTCCTGTCCGATCCCGTGTCTTGAGCCGCCCCCAAAAAAATGATGGCTATGTCAATTTGAAATTATGTTCTGAACAGGGGATCCGCAGCGCCACGGTTTCACGAAAATCAAAAGAAGACTATCGACGCGCCAGGAAATTAGAATGGGGTGATGGTTTTTAATTATTGGTTATTTGTAGTTTCTAATTAAGTTGATTTACCTTTGTTTTACATATATAATTGTGATGTCGTCGCAATTATGTCTAAACAAAGGTTTTAAATCATGTCATATAGTTCCTTTTTAATTGCAGCCGGCCAAATGTCTAGCAAAAAAAAGGCTCGGATTGAGGTGAATGATCATTTGATTTTCATCGAAGCCCTCCCTCAAAAGGGGCGATGGAGCTTGTTTACAAAAGTTTTTCATTTGGATGGGTATATCCCTCCCAGTGTTCAAGATTGTTTGAGCGGCGCAGAGTATCTGCGCTGGCAGCATGAAGGCGCTTACCTTAAGGTTGATGCTGTTTCTCAATCGGTCTATTTTGTTCAAGAGGTTGAGATGCCGGTGGGGAAATATATTCCCTTTCGACGCCACTTGAACGCTTTCATGGACGCGGCCGATGAGTGGAGAGAAACGATCCAATCGTTTGCTCAAAGCGATCACGTGTATATGAGAGCTCTTTAATCCTCCAGGGCGGCATGCGTGCCGCCCTCTTTTCACGTCTATACCAAAACAACCTGAAGAATCGGTTTTCGGCTGCGT
>CAZEYJ010000281.1:0-5926 GCA_964516795.1 uncultured bacterium | reverse complement strand
ACAGGGATATTGTCTTCCCTGCCTATTATTTTGACGCTCCTCACGATGATTTGGCGATCTGGTCAAGGCACCAGTACGCCGGAGTTTGGCATGAGAACGAAAATCCTTTTGAGAAAATGGTTCGTCAAAGATTGATGTATCTCAGTAAAAAGAGCAATAAAACGCTTCTTTTTGTCGGCGTGATGTCTGCTCTGAACCTTTTTGGCTTTGCTGCGCTGTTTTATCTGATCAGAAAAAATAAGTTAACCTCTTCTTAGTATATGGAAGCTCTCGAACGGCTTAACTGCAGTGGACTGTTTCCCGCTCCCGGACAGGCGGATGATGTGTTCTGGAATAAAGTTGACCATGTCCTAAGCCAGGCTAATTTTTCTGAGCCATTTCCCGATCTTTTAGCGCGATTTGATGTGAAACCTTACTGGGTTTCTGTTGAGACAGGCAATCAGGGTCTTCAGTTTTGGGAAGGGGCTGTTTTATGGCAGGAGCAAATGGATGCGGGCTTTGTCGTGCCAAAGATTCAGCTGTCCGATCGTGTACAGCGGTTTTACACGCGCGATGAACTGATGTCCCATGAGATGGTCCATGCTGTGCGCTCAGATTTTGCCGAGGAGCAATTTGAAGAGGTTTTGGCTTATGCGACATCTCCCAGGGCGTGGCGGCGTTGGTTAGGCCCTTTTTTCCGCAATCCCACTGAGGCTTCAGTTTTTTTATGGACAGCGCTCTTCACCATGGTCATGCAGTGTGTTGAGGTGGCAACAGAGTGGACTGCCGGATGGCTTCTTTTCCCATGGATTCCTATATGTTTTATTTCCATAGGGGCTGCCCGGCTGCAAAGGACGCACCGGTTTTTTCGGCGGTGTTTAAGGAATTTGGCCAAGGTTTTGTCCGATCCGGAAAAGAAGTGGGCGGTCATTGTCAGAATGAGCGATGCAGAGATCCGCGCGTGCTCTCAGATGAAGCCTAATGAGATTCAAGAATTTGTGGCCCAGCAAAAAGAGAGGAGCCTCCGCTGGAAAATGCTCTCTCTTTGTTATTTTGAAGGACTTCTAAGAAGTTGAGCAATGTATCGATTCTGTTCAGGTAGGTGTGCTTTTCTTTAATGAGGTCCATGAGTTCATATTGGTCCTCAAGGGTCCACGTTTCAAGCCGTTTTTTGGCATCGTAAAAGAGCTTGTAGGTATTGGGATTGTAGACAATTTTGCGGTTGAAAAGCTCATAGACGCGCAAGGAGTTGGTTACCCCCAGTTGCCCGCAGCTCATGGTAATAAAGATCCGGCAGGGGATGTAACCGTGTTCTAGCTGCCACGTTCCTACAATAGCGGGGGCGAGGAATGCATGGAGGGTCTTTTCAAGCATTTCCTCTCGAGAGAGCCCTTGGACCCAGGGGTTGCTGTGACGAAAAGGGTGGTTATCGCGTTCGCAAGCGCGTTTAAAGGGGGTGACCTCACGAATGTTTCCTCCGGATCCGCCCCAATAGGTCCCGATCCATTCTACAGCATTGTTTTTATGAAGGGTGGGCAGGCGCTTTTTCATTTCATCAATTTCATGGGGAAGCAGATCTGTCGCCCAGGGCATGTAAATTGTTCTTGCGGGAAGGTCGTAATAGATGCATTCGTCGATTTTGGTCAGGTTGGGATTAGTTAAATGATCATCGAGATAAACACGCAGTGAAATGAGATGGGTTGTATCGATCTGCTGTTCATATTTGGTTTGGTCGCAGTTGTGCAGGATGTAAAAGCAGTCTTGTCGGAGAGGGATGTTTTTATCAACTTGTCCTTCGGTTAGAAAAAGGGTTTGTGAGAAATCAAAGGTTTCGACGTTGTCGGTGTCATCGAACCAAAAGGTGGAATAGCCTAAATGTTGAAAGGCGCGATAGAACCGCTCGTGAATGTAGGAATGGGTATGCGTATGGAGCTTGTGCCCCCAAATGACAACTTTCTCGATAGGGAGCTCAGGATAACCATTGACTGTGTAAAAGAGGATCCCTATCCAAATCGGTAAAAGGAAACGGCGGAGCATAGTGCTTTCCTAAATTGTTATCGGGATGTCCTGGGGCTTAATGTCATGGTAGCGTTTGAGGGCGGGCGCGAGTTCATCATTAAGGAATTCGTGGACTTGTTCAATGGAGCGGCCGATGAAATGCTGCGCATGGGCTATTTCTTGAAGTTGTTTTAGGCTGAGTCCGAAGGCCGGATCGTTAGCGATTTGTTGAAGCAGGTCGTTGGGTTTCCCTTCCTCTTTGATCGCTTTGCTTGCGGTTAAGGAGTGGATTCGCAATTGCTCGTGGATGTGCTGTCGGTCTTTGCCCTGTTTGGCCGCTTCCATCAGGATGTTTTCCGTTGCGAGGAAAGGAAGCTCTTCTTGCAAGTGCTTTTCAATGATGTTGGGATGGACGACCAGGCCGGCCGAGACATGGCAGAGAAGGTTCAGGATGGCATCGGCCGTGAGGAAAAGTTCTGGGATGTAAAGCCTTCGATTTGCCGAATCGTCGAGTGTCCTCTCGAGCCATTGTGTTGCTTCAGTGTAGAGGGCGTTGTCGTTTAAGGAGAGGAGAAAACGGGCCAGTCCGCAGATCCGTTCACTGCGCATTGGGTTGCGTTTATAGGGCATGGCGGAGGAGCCGACTTGTTTTTCTCCAAAAGGCTCTTCGATCTCTTTAAGATGGGCCAGCAAGCGGATGTCTGTTGCGAATTTGTGGGCGGAAGAGGCAAAGCTTGAGAGGGCGGATGCGATCTGAATATCTTGTTTTCTGGTGTAGGTCTGGCCTGCGATGGAGAGGACGGAGGAGAAGCCCATCTCTTTGGCTACAAGGGCTTCAAGGTGCTTGACTTTGTGGTGGTCCCCTTCAAACAGAGAGAGGAAAGAGGCCTGGGTCCCTGTTGCCCCTTTGACGCCAAGGAAGCGGAGTTGATCGATTGTTTGTTCGATGTTGTGAAGATCGATGAGGAAGTCTTGGATCCAGAGGCAGGCCCGCTTGCCGACGGTGGTCGGTTGCGCTGCTTGGAAGTGGGTATAGCTGAGCGTGGGCAAATGGGCGTATTCTGCAGCGAATGGACGGAGCTGCCGGAGGAGGTGGATGATTTTATTTCGAATGAGTTTAAGCGCTTGGCGCATTTGGAGCAGGTCGCCGTTGTCCGTGACGTAGGCTGAAGTGGCGCCGAGGTGGATGATCCCTTTGGCCTCAGGGCATTGTTCCCCATAGGCGTGGATGTGGGCCATCACATCGTGGCGGAATATTTTTTCATGTTCATTGGCGCGGGTGATATCGACGGCTTCTATGTGCCGCTCTAGCGATTGGATTTGCGCGTCAGTGATCGGCAGTCCGCAGCTCTTTTGTGCTTTGGCGAGGGCTACCCAGAGTTTTCTCCAGGTGGTGTATTTGCAATGGGAAGAGAAGAGGTAGGACATTTCAGCGCTTGCATAGCGGGAGGAAAGAGCTGATGTGTAGTGGTGGGTCATGCTGTGCTGCTTTCCGTAAGAGTTTTGAGTGTTTTTAGCAACGCAAGGATCTGTTTTTTCTGTTCAGAGGAAGGGTTGAACGGAGCGGTTGTCAGCTGCAGCTGGAGGCGTTTAAGCGAGCTGATGGCGAAATTGCCTAAATTTTGGGCCCGTTTGTCGCATTCCGCCAGAGGGAAGTTTTGACGGATCAGGTTGAGCAGCTCTTGTTTGGGCTGGCCTTGATAGTTTGTGATAATTTTTTGTTTTAGCTCGAGGGGGCCTTCTCTGCTGGCCAGGCTGTAAGCGGCTTGGCGGGGCATCTCGTCGAGCTTGGCGTGAATTGCCTGAGGAAGGGCAAGATAGAGTTCGTAGTACTGGAGAAAATTATAAGGCGTTTGCCGGTTGCCATATGTGGCGATCAGCCAAGCGGTGAATGCCCCGTCCCGGTATTTTTTTAAGATGGCTTGCGCTTTTTTGATCCTTTCTCCATGGAGGATGATCGCTTGGTTGTTGATCGCTTTGACTTCTGCCGTAATGGCGGAGAGGTCGTTGAGGTCTTGGGAGATTTCCTGGGTCTGGTCACAGAACTGGCTCAGGATCTCATTGAGCGATTCCTTTTCCCGCTCAGTCAAGGGCGAGACTTGGAAGACGCCTGAGAAACTGGAGAGGTTGCCAGATGAGGACATCTCGACCAAGTTGGTCATTTTAGAGAACTTTTCTGATGCCATTTTAAGGCGCTGGGAAAGCAAAGCGTTCATCTTGGTCATAGAGGGTCCTAATTCAGCTATTTTGATAGATATTGAATGATCTCTTGAGTCAAAGAGAGAAAATCTTCTGTGGCGCGGCTTTTAGGCGCTGTCTCGAAAATGGGTTTTCCATAGACAGATGCTTCAGATACCTGGATATCGCGGCGGATCTTGGCATTGAGGATTTTTCCCGGAAATGTCGTTCCGATGACTTCTAAAAAGGCATCGTTGCTTTTTCCTCGCGGGTTCCAGAATGAAAGGACAACGCCGAGCACTTCAAGGTTGTGCCTCTCCCCGATCGTCTGCATGAATTGGGACAAACGCTGGAGCCCTTTAATGCTGTAGAATTCGGGGGTTGCGCAGACGAGCGAGTGGTGGGCGGCGATCAGCGCAGATTCCGTCAGCCAGCAAAGAGACGGCGGGGTGTCGATGATGATCGTGTCGTATTTGAGCGGTCTGAGGATCTCCTTCAGCCGTTCATGAGAGTAACGGTCAGCAGCGAGCTGTCCTGTGACCTCAACCCGTTCAAGCCAGGTGTCGGCGGGGATTAAATCGAGGTTTTTAACGGAGGTGGAAACGATCACCTCTTCGATTTTTTTCTTTCCCTGCAGCACAGGGGCCATGCTGTCCTGGGCGTCAGGATCGTAGCCGAGCCCAGTTGTCAGGTTGGCCTGTGCGTCAAAATCGATGAGGAGAACTTTTTTTTTGTGGAATTTTGCCAGCCCCGCGCCCAGATGCAGCGCAGTCGATGTTTTGGCTGTTCCCCCTTTGAAGCTGCTAACGGCGATCGTTTTCATCTTGATCTTCCCCTTTAGAGAAATAGGATGTTAGAGAGCGGTCTGCTTGTTCCTTTTCTAGCGTTGTGATGAACGTTTCCAAGTCGAGCTCCCCGTGAACGACGTTGTCCCGCGTCCGCAAGTTGATCGATCGGTTCTCAACTTCTTTGTCGCCGACAGTGAGCATGTAATTGACCTGCATCAATTGCGCGTTGCGGATTTTTTTATTCACCGATTCGTTGGAATCGTCAACTTCGCACAAAAAGCCTGCTTTCTTGATCTCAATGGCAAGCTCGTGGGCGTAGTGGGCATGTCTGTCCGCTACAGTGATGATCCGAATAGGACTTGGAGAGAGCCATAGAGGGAATTTACCGGCGAAATGTTCGATTAAAATTCCCATAAAGCGCTCAACCGATCCAAATAAGGCGCGATGCACCATAACAGGTCGTTTTATCTGTCCATCACTATCCGTATATTCGAGTTGGAATTTTTCGGGAAGAGACATGTCGAGTTGGATCGTTCCGCATTGCCAAGACCTTCCCAGAGCGTCGCGGATGTGGATGTCGATTTTTGGGCCGTAGAAGGCTCCATCTCCTTCGTTGATCCGGTAGGGTTGTCCCCATGCATCGAGCGCGTCTTTCAGTCCAGAAGTGGCGACTTCCCAATCGGTATCGGTGCCGATGCTTTTTTCTGGGCGTGTCGAGAGCTCGAGGCGGAAGTCGAGCCCGAATGTTGAGTAGGTTTTGTCGACAAGGGAAAGGACGTTGAAGATCTCTTGCTTGATGTCGCTCTGCCTCATGAAAAGATGGGCATCGTCCTGGTGGAAGCTGCGGACGCGGAAGAGGCCGCTTAAGGCTCCTGACGCCTCGTGCCGGTGGACGTGTCCGAGTTCAGCGACGCGCAAGGGAAGCTCTCGATAGCTGTGGGTATGAGAGCGGAAGTAGAGCATACAGCCGGGGCAGTTCATCG
>CAZEYJ010000280.1:0-13233 GCA_964516795.1 uncultured bacterium | reverse complement strand
TATTCACGTTCTCATTCAAGTTCCTGATCATAATTCCGCTGCTTTTGTTGTCTCCTGTGGTCGAAGCAGCCTCTGCTTCCCGTTCTAGCAAAGAAAAGGTGAGGGAGCTCCAGCATGGGATTGAAAAAATCATCCAGACGGTAGATCCCGATGTGCACGTTGGAATAGAGATTGTCTCAATGAAAACGGGGCAAAAACTCTATGCTAGGAACGCAAACCACCTCTTTATGCCGGCCAGTAATTTAAAGTTGGCTACCTGTGCTGCCGCGTTGCAGGTCCTTGGAGCAGATTATCGATTTCAGACCCAACTTCATACTGATGCCCCAATTGAACAGGGCGTTGTTAAGGGCAGTATGTGGATTAAAGGATCTGGGGATCCGGAGTTGTCCACTCGCGATCTTGCCGACCTTGTTTTCCAGTTAAAATTAAAAGGGATCTCCAAAGTTGAAGGCCATCTCTACATCGATCATTTTGATTTTGATCAGATCGCGCAAGGCCCGGGATGGACATGGGATGATGGGGCTGTCGCTTGGAACTCGCCGATGGATGCCTTAACGCTCAATCATAGTTGTGTGGATGTTTGGGTAAAGCCTAATTCCCATTGCGATCAACCGCCCCAAGTGTGTGTGCAGCCGAAAACGGATTTCGTCAAAGTGGAGAACTGCGCAATCACGTCGCAGCAAGAAAAAGATTTGGTTGTTGAACGGGCCTGGATGACAAGGGAGAACCGGATCCAGATCAAAGGTTCTGTCCCTCTGAATGAAGAAGTCCAGCATTTTGCAATTCCAGTCGAATCTCCCCATCTTTACGCAGCGAGCATCTTCTGCCATCTATTGGAAAAAAATGGGATCGTTCTTCAGGGAGAGGTTCATGAGAAGGCCGTTCCTGCAGAAGCGCGGCAGCTGGCTATCCATTCCTCTCGGCCTCTTTTTGAGATCATTGTTGAAATGATGAAAGTTTCAGATAACTTAATTGCCGATTGCTTATTTAAAAAAATAGGACAGCAGGTCGCCGGTCCGCCGGGATCTTGGCAGAAAGGTTCTCAAGCCGTTCGTGATTTTCTGGCTAAAACAGTCGGGATGGATGTTTCCAAGATGGTCATTCTCGATGGAAGCGGAATGTCGCGCTACAATTTGATGTCCCCTCATCAGCTGGTCCAGTTATTGACATGGATCGATCAAAAATTTTTGAACTCTTCTGAATTGATCTCTTCTTTGCCTGTCTCTGGAGTTGATGGCTGCTTGAAGAATCGAATGACCGACCCTTCTATTAAAGGCCGGGTGAGGGCAAAGACAGGGACGCTGTCAGGAGCCTCTACTTTGTCAGGGTATGTCGTAACGCAAGCTGGAGAAAAGCTTGTCTTTTCGATTATGATCAGTGGATTCACTAAACAATCTTCAGAATATAAAACGCAGATCGAAGATCAGATCGTCCAATATATCGCGCAATGTGCGAATTTTCGATGATCTTTTCTGTTGCTGAGCTCCAGCAAAGACCATCGAGAATTTCTTTATTAAGCAGGAGATTTAACGAGATGGCTTAAGCGGGATTTGACGCGTCCAGCTTTGTTCATCTTGTAAACGCCTGTTTTAACACCTTTGTCAACGAGACTGAAAATGTCGTTGAGCTTTGTTTTTGTAACTGTCTCATCTTTCTTTGAGAGCGCGTCTTGGAAAGAGCGGATCGCAGTGGAGACTTTTGCTTTATATGAGCGGTTTTTTGCATTGCGGCACAGGCTTTGCTCATTTCTCTTCAGAGCAGTTGGCCGTTTTACTTTTTTGTCTTTGCCGTTGCCTTTTTTTTCTTCAGCCATAAGATAAACACTTCCTTCTAAAGGACGAAGTCCAGTTTAAGATGGATAATAATATAGCGGACTGAGGATAATTCGTCAAAATCCAATTGCATCAGAGGAAAAGATGAAATTCAAAGTGGAGAAATTTTTTGTCGCTCCCGGCAAGTTTTTGGAGAAAGTCTCGGTTCGCCAGCTATGGAAAGTCTTGGTCGGAATTGCCATGGCGATTGCAATTGCGTTTTCCGGCCTGGCCGCCTATCAGATTTTTCGTTATGCCCGGCTGGGAACGTCTGCTCCCGCCAAAGTGACAGACTGGGGGGTCAAAGAGCTTTCTTCTTCTCAGTTTGGCGTCGAAGTTTGTTTTGAATTCGAAGCGGCAGGGAAATCTTTTCGTGGCAAGACTTTGTTTGATTCTCCGGTTTATTTAAATCCTTTTTCCGCTGAAGAGGCGATCAAGTCGTTAAAGAAGGAGGCGTTTGCCGTTTGGTTTCAGTCTTCCGACCCTTCAATTTGTTCTTTGCAGAAAGAATTTCCTTTAAAAAGTTTGGTCAACGCCCTGGTTACGCTGGGGGTTGTGTTTTATTTCATTTCGATTTCAAAAAAACTCTATCAGGCGTCCCCAGAAGAGCAGGCACGGACCAGTCCATTGAGGATCAAGGCGTAAAGGCGCTTGAAGGCAAGTGGAAGCTTTCGAAGTCTTTGAGGAGTCCTTAATTGAAATTTTTTCTCGATCGCCATCAAAGCGGAGATCGATTTTTCTGGAGCATGTGTTAGCCGGTTGATCAAGTCCCCTTCGAATGATAGCTGCCATAAAGCGGCCCGGTGCGCAAGAAGCTGCAGAGGAGATTTGACGCATAGCCTTTTAATAGGAAGAGGGCGGTTCAATGCGATAGGGAGGCGTGGGCCTTTAAATAGACGGTAGGGGTTCTTGAGGATTTCGAACTGGTCGTAAAACAGGCCCGATCCCACTGAAGAGATATTCGTGTAATAACAGGTTTGGGAGCGCAGATGGTGTTCGGCAGCGCTCAATTTGTTCAGATTGAATTTTTTATCGTGCAAGATCCAGATTACGCGCATGCCAACTGAGCCGTAGTCTTTTCTCCGAGCCTCGACCTCTTCTTGGGAAATGGGAGAGCATTGGATCTCGAAGATAAGTTGGGCGGGTTCCCAAACGACATCTCCGATGCGCCCGATCGAGGGAAAGGGCCTTTCCAGGGAGCATTCCCCTTCCGGAAGAAGGCTGTACAGTTTGAGCTGCGCCTGGAGGTGTTCGGCGCTTTTCCCTTGCTGGCGGCAGCCTTTGCTTGCAGCGACATGATAATAGTGGGGCTGGCGGTGAGGGCCGCTGCGCAGCCGGACTTGTCCGAGGCACTCTGGGCACCGATAGCTTTTATGCTTAAGGGCTTTAGAAGCAATGAGCGGGGAGTTGGCGTCTAGGGCGACTAATTGCATCGTTCGGCTCCGGGAAAGTCGGGAGTATCCAAATAATGATTGATCCTATATAATTGATACGTACCCAAGTAGGTTCAAAAATTAGCTTTCCAGTTTCGCCTGCATTTTAGCCTTTCTAGAGATTGTTTTTGAATTGATTTTGGTGTATTTGAAGCTTTTTTCAAGATTGGGGTGTTCTCAACTTGACATTTAGCTGTTTTCTCCACAAAATCTCCTCGTTAGAAGAATACCCGGGTGGACATGGCAAAAGCAACATTTAGTAATTTGTTCAGTCAACAGCATCAGCAGAAAGTGGAGGAGCTCGTTGCGATAGCAAAAGAGCAAGGCTTCATCACTTATGAGGAGATTAATGAAGTTCTGCCGATGACCTTTGATTCTGCTGAACAGATAGACCAGGTTCTGATTTTTCTTAGCGGAATGGACATTCAAGTCCTTAATCAGGCTGAGGTGGAACGGCAAAAAGAGAGAAAGAAAGAGGCGAAGGAGCTTGAAGGACTGGCAAAACGGACAGAAGGATCTTCTGATGATCCCGTCCGGATGTACCTTAAAGAGATGGGTTCCGTTCCCCTTCTTACTCGTGAAGAAGAGGTCGAGATCTCCAAACGGATAGAAAAAGCGCAGATCCAAATTGAAAAGATCATTATGCGTTTCCGCTACTCGAATAGAGAGGCCATTTCGATCGCCAATTACCTCATTACGAACAAAGAAAGATTCGATAAGGTGATCACAGAAAAAGAGGTCGCCGATAAGAATGCCTATTTTAGCTTGCTGCCTAAATTATGTCAGTTGCTGAAAAAGGAAGATCAAATCCTCGAAAAGCTTTTAGAGGACCTTTACAACCCTGAAGTCAAAAAAGGGGATAAGGTAAAAATTCAGGAAGAGATTGAAAAATGCCGCATCCGCACGCAAGCTTATTTACATAGGATGCATTGCCGGCATAATGTCATTGAAGATTTTGGCGAGGTGATTTTAACTGCTTACGACCGCTTTTTGACCTTAGAGAAAGAGATGCAGGAGCTGATCCCTCGAGCGGAAAGAAACAAGTTTGCCGCTTCCAAGTTGCTCGCAGTCCGCCGCAAATTGAGCAAAAGAGAGCTCGCAGCAGGAAGGACGCTGGAAGAGTTTAAGAAAGATGTCAGAATGCTCCAGCGCTGGATGGATAAGAGCCAGGAAGCGAAGCGGGAAATGGTCGAGTCGAACCTTAGACTTGTCATTTCGATCGCAAAAAAATATACCAATCGCGGACTTTCTTTTCTTGATTTGATCCAAGAAGGGAATATGGGCCTGATGAAGGCTGTTGAAAAGTTCGAATATCGCCGCGGTTATAAGTTTTCCACGTATGCCACATGGTGGATCCGCCAGGCTGTCACGCGCGCAATCGCTGATCAGGCCCGCACGATCCGCATTCCTGTCCATATGATCGAAACGATCAATAAGGTCTTGCGCGGCGCCAAAAAATTGATGATGGAAACAGGCCGTGAGCCGACACCGGAAGAATTGGCCCATGAACTTGGCCTGACCCCGGAAAGGGTTCGCGAGATTTACAAGATCGCGCAGCATCCAATCTCCCTCCAAGCAGAAGTCGGCGATGGCGGTGAAAGCCAGTTTGGAGACTTTCTGGAAGACACGGCGATCGAGTCTCCAGCTGAAGCAACGGGCTATGCTATTCTCAAGGACAAGATGAACGAGGTCCTTTCGACTCTGACAGATCGAGAGCGGACTGTATTGATCGAACGTTTTGGCCTTTTGGACGGCAAACCAAAAACTCTTGAAGAGGTCGGTGTCCGTTTTAAAGTCACAAGAGAACGGGTCCGCCAGATCGAAGCAAAAGCGCTTAGAAAGATGCGCCATCCGACTCGTTCCAAGCAGTTGCAAGCTTTTCTTGATTTACTCGAAGGCGAATAGATTTTTAAAGAGGTCTTTTTGCTGTTTTCTTCTTCAGTGCGCTGAAAGAAGCAGGCGGAAAGACCTCAAAGTGAATGATCACCTGTGGATCCCCTTGATTTTAGAGAAAAGCTCCTCGATCTCATTTTTGCAGAACAAGGTCTTTTAGGAAATTTCCTCGAAGCATTTGAACAGAGGCCTGGACAGAAGGAGATGGCCCAAGGGATTTTATCCGCCTATGAGCAAGATAAAATCGCCCTTGTTGAAGCCGGTACGGGGATCGGAAAAAGCTTGGCTTATCTCGTCCCTGCTTTTTACTGGGCCCTCAAGCATCAGGAAAAAAGCGTCATTTCAACGCATACGATTGCGCTTCAAGAGCAGTTGATGCACAAGGACATCCCTTTTTTGCTTAAGACGATGGATGTCGAACTAAAAGCTGTTCTCGTCAAAGGGATGGGCAATTATCTCTGTTTGCGCAAGCTTAGAGAGCTGAACTTACAGCCTCTCCTCTTTTCTCTTGAAGAAAGTCGCGAAGTAGAAAAAATTGAGCAGTGGGCCGAAAGGACTGCGGAAGGATCCCGTTCTGAAATTAAATTTCCTTTAACGCCCGGGACGTGGGAAAAAGTGGCTTGCGAAGCAGACAATTGCAGCCATGTGCAGTGCCCTTACTACAAACACTGCTTTTTTTTCAAAGCGAGGAAAGAAGCTGAAGAGGCGCAAATCCTCGTTGTCAACCATCATCTGCTAATGGCAGATATCCATGCCAAAATCAAAAGCGAAGAAGGGCAGGAGAAATCGATTATCCCTCAATTTGAAAGAGCGATCATCGATGAGGCGCACCATCTCGAGCAGGTTGCCCTGGACAGCTTTGCCAGCCAAACGGACCGCATTGGGCTTCAGCGGTTGCTCGGGCGTATTTTTTCAGAAGCGCATCCGGAGCGCAGCCGCCTTAATTTGATCCGTTCTGACTTTTCACAGGCTAAGCCGGCATTCGTCCATGCTTTAGATGTGAGCATCCCCGTTCAAAAAAAGGAGTGCGCTGCCCTTGTCGAAAAGGCCTTCGCTGAAATGACCCACTTTTTAGAGGAGATCGTCAGCGAGCCAAGAGGGACATCTCGCGAGAATAAACGACGGTTGACTTCCAGCATCTGTTCTTTGCCTTATTGGAAGGACCCTTTGCAGAAAACATTCCAGGACTTGGCAGAAAAACTTGGGCAGCTCGCTCTTGATTTAAACTCAATCGTGGGTCAACTAGAAGAATTCAAAGGAACGAAGCTGGAGCAGAAGGCCCAAGAACATTCTTTAGAGCTCCGCACACTTGTCATGCGGCTTGAAGAGAAAGAAGCGAATTTAAATCGATTTTTTTCTGATGAGAATCCGGAAAAGAGAGTCCGATGGTGCGAGATCAATGCGTCCAACGTTTCTCTTGTCGATGCGAACCTTGACGTTGCTTCGGTGCTCTACGAGCATTTATTTGCCAAGCTGAGAACAACCGCGCTTTGCAGCGCGACATTGACGACCAACCGGGCTTTTTCCTTCCTAAAGCAGCGCCTCGGAATTCATCAGGAAAAGCCGGAGAATGTCTTAGAGCAGATTTTTGATTCGCCTTTTGATTATGCGCAGAGGACGCTGCTGGCAATGCCAACAGATCTTCCGGGGCCTTCCGATCCCCAGTTTTTGCCGCAGATCCTTGAGCCGATCCGGCAGATGATCCAAGTTAGCCAAGGGAATGCGTTCATCCTTTTTACGTCGTATGAAATGCTCCAGTGGGTTTACGAAAAACTTCGCAATGACCCCCTTTTGGCAAAATACCCTCTTCTTAAGCAGGGGGATTTTTCCCGTCATTTGCTCCTTCAAGAGTTTAAGCAGGTCGCAGGCAGCGTCTTGTTTGCAACGAATTCTTTTTGGGAAGGGGTCGATGTGCCCGGCGAGGCATTGCGCTGTGTGATCATCGTCAAGCTTCCCTTTATCGTTCCATCAGAGCCGATTTACCAGGCATGCAGTGAGATGCTTGAGAGGGAAGGAAAAGATCCATTTAACGATTATGCGATTCCTCAGGCAGTGATCCGTTTCAAGCAGGGATTTGGGCGGTTGATGCGGACAAAAGCTGATCGAGGATGCATTGTCTGTTTAGATCATCGGCTTGTGAAAAAGAACTATGGCAAGCAGTTTTTAAGCAGCCTGCCTCCTTGCAAAACAGCATCCGGCGCTTGGAAGCAGGTAGTCGAAGAGATGAGAGCCCATTATATCAAAACATCTTAGAAACTGATTTCAACGACAGTCTCTTAAGACAAAAAACATCAAAGCGTGTTTTTTAATACCCCAGCTTGTTTCTTATCCCCCTTCTTGTTCGATCCGGTTGAGCTCGTTAAGAACGGCTTCCGAGGCAAGGCCCACTTCTTTGAGCCTGTTCATCGCTTTTGAGCTGGCGCGTTTGACTTCGATCAAGCGTTCCATGATGCCGCATTCGGCCAGGTGGGTAAGCATTTCGGAAGAGGCGAGGCCCAAGTCGGCTAGGCGCTCTTCGAGCAGCTCCCATCGGGTTGCATGGGCATATTTACGGATGCCGCCTGTCCTTGTGATACATTGAGGGAGGGGGTCTAGTCGATCTGCAGCTCTTGGGTGGATGAAGATCACCATCGAAAAGCGTTCTTGATTTTCATTAGTGCTCATGACGCGATGAGGGCCGCTGCGGAATTCCCCGTTTGTGATGTTTTCCAGCATATCGCCTCCGTTGATAATGAAGGCATTTTCAGGGACGCGGACGGGAATCCATTCCCCTTTTTTGTTAAGGACCTGCAGCCCTTCAGCAGTCGCTCGAGGCAAGATAGTGAACAGATCGATATCTGTATGGGCCGCGGCCCAGATCTGGTCTTCAGGAGGGGCTGCAGGATAGTGGATAGCGCGCAAGAGGCTGTCCCCTTCTTTTGTCATTTCAGTAAAAAAGTTAAGAGGCTGCCCAATCGCTTCGGCGATCGCTTGTTCGATGGGTATCTTATAGGCTTCTAAAGCTTGAAATAGGTCGCATAAAGGGTGCTCGAGGTCGATTTCGCTTGGCCAGACGTTAGGATAGAGGTTGGAACCTCTCTGAGTTTCTCTGCCGACGTGGTAAAACTCTTTAAAGTCGCCGACTTGTTGTCCCTTGGCCGACTCTCCGGGAACATATCCCCTTTGGCCATTCATCTCAGGGCGGAAGGTTTTCATTTTTGTTTCGCGGTCAAGCAAAAAATAGCTCTTTGCTTTTTCATAAGCAGAATCGAGGACTTGGGAATCGACTCCTGTATTGATCACGGCAAAGAAGCCGACCTCTTTAAGGGCTTTTGACACTTCAGCGATGAAATGGGGGCGTTTTTGCTCATTGAAGTAGTCGTTCATGTCGACAACGGGGATTGTTGCGTCGAATGAGGACTGTTCAGATTCGGCCAAGAGGGTTGATGATAAACAGAGGAGGAAAGCGATCCAAGTCGAGAGCGGGCGCAGTAGCATAGGGGACTCCTTGTTATCGGTTGACGAATAAGGGATTGATCATCTGTTCTGAAGTCAGCGTTTCTAAAATGTCAACGGGCGCTGTTTTTTTAAGCACCATAGCTGAAGGGGGGATGGTGAGCGTTTGCTCAAGCGCATATTGCCCTGCCGTTGCTGCATGAGAGACGAGATCGGTATAGACCATCCAGCAGGAGTTTGGCGGGAATTCCCAATAATCTTTAGGGCAATTTTGTTGAAATTCTCTATTTTCTTTTAAGAAGTTGTGCATATTGAGCATGAAAGCGTCATAAGGAGAGCGTAGGGTAATGGGAAGGCCGATCTGACGCGCTGTTTTTTTTGTGCGCGCTGTGAAATTTTCCCATAATGAGCTATGGAACCCTTTGGGAAAAGCAAGGGCTTTGCCGCCAAACTGTTTGGCAAGTTCTGGAAAGCTCAGTGATGTGGTCCAGTAGCGGCTTTCCACAGGGTTGATGTTGGTAAAAAAGCGGAGGATCCGGTGGCCGTGCATCGGACGGGTTGGAAAGGCGTCTACATGCAGAAGATCGTTGCGTGCCCTGATGCGTAGTTTTCTCCCCTTTTCTTGGAATGGCCTAAAGCTTGCGTAATCCAATTTCCATTGGGAAGCGTAAGGAGGGGCGAGCTGTTTGAGGAAATGAGTGACATTGCCGGAATAGTTCCTCATGATCGTGAGGAGTTTTTCTCCTTGTTCAGGGGAGGATTGGACATAGTTTGTAATCCGGTCAGATTGTGGTTTGTAAGCGATATTTTTCCGATTTGCTGCGCCTTTTTGCCTTTGTGCGAGGAGAAAATCGAGGTGGTCTTGAGGGAAATCAAAAGGAATTTTAGGAAAAAAGAGGATGTTGCCCAATTCCAACTCGCGGCAATAGGTCTCGTCGTCATGAGAAGAAAGGGATGCGGCCTCATGAATAGTAATCAGCTTTGCCATAAATACACGCCTTAAATTGAGAGCGTTTTCTACTCTTGATATACCGAAACAGCCTGAAGAATCGGTTTTCGGCTGCGCCAGCTTTTCTTCAATATGTTGATCTGATCCTCGGGCCGTGTTTATGAACACTGTCCCTTCGGATCAGATCAATAGATTGAAGAGCCTTCTTGTCGAATTCCCGATTCTTCAAGTTGTTTCGGTATAGAGGATCTCCTCGAGTCTTTCTTCCAGGTAGGGATAGAGTTCCGGGTAGATTTTAGAGATCATCCGTTTTAATTGAAGGGATTTTTGATAAATATCGGTCTTGCCGATGAAGGGGATTTTCAGGGTCTCATTGTGCGTGTAGGAGCCAAGGTCGATCTCAATTGCTTGATTTCCAATAAAACCGCAGTTGCGTCGGAGGTTGGGGTCCCGATCGGCAATTCCTCTTTGGCTCCGCTCGACCATCATCTCCAGGATCGAATCGATGCTTTCCTTTCCTGCCGCAAGTTGGTTTTTGTTCTTGAGGGTTTGAAAATGTTTTTTGGTCATTTTTGCGCGATATTGAAGGGCGAAATCGGTCTGATCGAGATCGATCTGATGTGCTATTCCCAATTTATCAATGATCGTCAGTTGTTTTTGCAGATAATCGGTTTTATTGAGGTGAAGGTAGATCAAGCCGGTTTTATCTCTAAAATCATCAAAGGCGATCTTGCAGCTGTCAAAAAACAAAAGAAACTTTTCTTCATTCCGGTAGACCCATTTGTTTCGGATCCGTTTAAATGTTTTAGGAAGGGGGAATTTTTTAATCCATTCCGGAGTGCGCATGTGATGTTGTTTAAAAAGCTTGAGGACAGTTTCTCCATCTTCGCTTAAAAAAACATAAGCCTGTCCGCCATAGCTAAAAAATTTGAACGGTTGATCGAAGATCTGATCTAATTCAGCTAGATCTTGCTCTGTGGGAGGAGGCGTTTCCCATTTAGGGTTGAAGGGACGGTCTGATTGGGTCTTGGCGATTTGGAACCCGCCTGTTTTTTGGTGGCAGAACCGCTCTACCAAAATAAAGGCAGTGATAGCGAGTACAATTTGAAACGCTTTCAAAAAAAGAGAGCTTTTTTTCATCTCTGTACGCGATGTAGGAGTTTGGAGCGTAGCGGGATCGAACCGCTGACCTCAACAATGCCATTGTTGCGCTCTACCAACTGAGCTAACGCCCCACAAAGGGCAATTCTAGAAAGATTCTAGAGAATCGACGAATTTAGATCCACTTTGAAAATACTTGAGCTTTTCAAAAAATTGTTGCTTTGCATAGGCGCCACTATATCTCATGTCGGGGGTTCAGGGATGCACTTCGTGTCGTCCAACGAACCCCCAGCTGCCCCTTTGAGCCTCATCTCACTTTACAAAATCGTGTGCTCGGATGCGAGCTGTGTATAACACTAGCTCGCCGCCCTTCGTGCTATCCTGTGCTGCGATTTTGCTGTGCGAACTGAGGCCGTCGGCTACTTGTTGTGTTCGTGTCTTGGTTCGCCCTCAAGAGGGCTTCACCTGCTTCGCACTACAAAGGTCCTCTGGACCTTTTTCGTGTCTTCGCAGCCGCTAGGACTTCGTCTCATTTTGGCGGACTTGGCTTACGTCAACTCGTAGGGCGATTTTTATTCCATAAGCCAACCACTTCCTAGATTGTTTTTTATAAATGAATCCTAAGTGAATAATTTTTAATTATTGCGGGCTTGGTCGAACATTCCTTGCCATGAGGATGAGGATTGTGTTCTATTAGAAGCTCAACTTGTCTTCTATCCTCCCTTGAGGCGCGTGTGAGATAGAGAAGATGCAAGATTCGCGAGGAAGCTAAGGTGTGACTACACCTTAGCGACGAGTGAAGCGCTGCAGATTCTCTATTGCAGCTCGCGGATAAGGGAGTAAGATCGATTGTTTTTAAATAAAAGCTTCCTAATTATTTTAACGTTTTATATGAAAATAGCTCCGATTGCCCGAATACATTAGCTGCATTATACGATCTACTGCGTTTCTCTCCTTACCAAGGCGTCAATACCTTGGCTTCGCCGAGAATTTTGTACCTCGTATATTTCGCTAACGTCTCGGACAAGATGGGGGACAAGTTGGGTTAAAAGATATTTTCTAGTTTCCCATCGATCCGCATACTGGACAGTAAATGCTCCATGCATCACTGAACCACCATATATAGCCACAATCTTGATTTGAACATTTGAGCTTAAAGTCTTCTTTACTGCGGCAGGGTAGATAATAGCCTAGTTCATTTATAGATAAGCCTGGTAAAAAAATAGCAGAGTGGCCATTGTGCAATATTTGTCCTGCATTTGTGTGGCGTATATTTTCCGCTTTTAGATATAATTTTTCTCCATCAAAATATGTGATGGAATCCGCTTGTTCAGTCACTACGCGGAAAACGCTTGAGGCTGAGCATTTGTTTGGAGAGCAGCTTTCAGATTCACTAGCTAACGCCCATGTGATTGGGAAAAGTAATGCAAATAAGAAGATTCTAACCATGTCCCATTTACTCCCTTTGGAAAAATCAATTTCTGACACATTAAGTAAGCTTTTTTTTGTTGTCACGATTTTTCTGCTCGCTGTTTGTGGAAGCAAAAAGCAGATTTTGCTTACTAGGAATTTAAGCTCTGAAGAAAAGGCTGATTTAGAGTGTTTTCTTCAGACTCTCGTTTTTGAACATCATGGGGCCTTTGTTTTGTTTGGTTCTAAGCCAATATGTGTCATGACGCTGCGCGATACGGATGTTAAAATTGATGAGGCTGCTTTTCAGCAATGGTTTGATTCCCTTTCAGATGAAGAAAAAGCGCAGATAGAGGCTGTAAGAGAACAGGCAGAAGCTATTCCTGAGCTCAAACGTAATCCCTATCAAGGATGGCTTGCTTTACAAAAGGCTCAAAGAAATTTGGGAATGAAGAACTATCTTTTTAGAGTTGTGCCTCTGCGAGGTCAAGGTCGTTACGAGCTGATGTTAATCAACATTCAACAAACGGCTCTTGTTTTAGCAGAACATTATGAGATTTTTAAGCAGGCGAGCGGAGGGAGCGATTTTCATCCTTTACAAGCAGTCTTTGATTTGCAAGACACCGATTCTTTATTTTGGAAACAGGTGTTTTCTAAGCAAAATCATCTTGCTAAAGGACTGCTTTTCGGTTTTGGGCTGAAAAATTCTCTTTTTGGCAATTGGCGTTTTTCTTCTTTAAACGGAGGACTTGATCTTCCATCGGAAAAATATAGAAGAGAAATTGAGGATTATCTCAAAAGCTCTTCTTCAATGGCATCAACCTTATTTTGTGCTGCAGGAGAGAGTTCTGTATCTGAGATCACAATCCCTCTATTTGGGATGGTTCGAGGAGATGGGACGGTAGGAGAATATGCAAAAGAAAAAGATGTAATAGAGAAAATCTATCGCGGGCAAGATATTGCTGAGGTGACTCTCAAATGTTTAGCTGGGCTTTGAAAATGATTTTTCAGCAATCATAGATAGTCTCTAAGAAATCCTCGCTTGTGCGTTTCGGGTGGTGTTAGTATATAGAGGCTCGGGAGGGTATTGCAATACTTCGGTTTCTCGCCAAATTCGAGTTTTTTGTCCCTCCTTCCAGGGAAAAACGGTTTGCAATTTTGAGGGATTATGGTTTTTTTTGAAAAAGTGCCCTTGATTCCT
>CAZEYJ010000279.1:0-7433 GCA_964516795.1 uncultured bacterium | reverse complement strand
CGTTATGGATCATCGGGCTGACTTTGCCGCCGCGGCTGGCCGTGCGCACTGTTTTGCTCTATCTGGGGCTTGCAACGGTAGGACTGCCTGTCTTTGGAGGGCATGGCAATCCGCTCT
Organism: uncultured bacterium; assembly: GCA_964516795.1. Classification (GTDB taxonomy): domain Bacteria; phylum Chlamydiota; class Chlamydiia; order Chlamydiales; family Rhabdochlamydiaceae; genus Acherontichlamydia. Next base: position 7,316 of record CAZEYJ010000279.1, on the reverse strand, counting down.
GGATGTTGGGAAAGAGCGCCGGTTATCTGCTCGCCTTTCCAATCGCCGTCTATGTTGTTTCTTATTTAAGGGAAAGGGGAATGGGGCTTCTTGGCATCGTCTTGGGGCACTGTGTGATTTATCTGTTGGGGTTTTTGGGATTGCTTGCTTTTGTCGGTCCTGGCGTTGCCTTTCAGAAGGGGGTTTTATTGTTCATCCCTTCCGGCATTTTAAAAACGGCCATGGCTTATGGCGCAGTTAATTATTTGCAGGAGAAAACACGATGAGCATTTCTGCAGCGCAATCTTATCATTCTTTCCGCCATATCGTGATCTATGGAGGGCATAAGGCAAATCCCGTGTTTGGGCCTTATGCAGACAATATCCAGAAAAGGGTGGCGATGTTCGCCTACTTGAATCGTTTTCGCGCCGAGCCGTGGACGATCGAGACGGTCGATGGAGATGACTTGATCGATCGGTTGAGATCGAGAAGGGTAGAGGAGACGTTGCTTGTCATCACTGCCGGGCAGACAAGCCGCTTGGAGGCAGTGTTCTCAGATGTCCAAACGAAGTTTTTAAAAGAGGAGTTCTTAGCTAAAGGAGGCCGCGGGTATTTCAATTGCGGTTCTGCGTATTGGGTTGCCAAAGAGCGGATGTTCAAAGATCTTTGCGAGATCTCTCCGGAGGCCAAGCAGGCGGAGGTCAAGAGGTCCAAGTTTCCCCTGTTTGACGGGATGGCCCAAGGGCCTTTATGCCCTTATCCCGGAACGAAATATAAGGTGGGGTTCTTTTCCGATGCGGTGCGGGTCACAAATGGGACCGACGAGTGTTCGATTTATCTCAGCGGTGGGGGCAGTTTTATCATCTCCAAAGAACAGGAGTCGGGCGAAAGGGTGAGAGTGCTGCTCCGCTATTGCCATTCTGAACTGATCCGGCATAAAATTGACGCAGAGCAGATCCCTTATTGGGAGAATGCGGCGATCATGGCAACAGTAGGCAAGGGAGCCGTGCTCCTTTCGATGTTCCATCCCTATTATGGTCCTAACGATATCGATCCTGAGACCTATACGAAGGTCTTTGCCGATAGCGGAACAGACTGGTACAAGGTGAAAAATTCTTTGACTCCATTGGAGGCGCGGATGGAATTTGTCTATCATTCGCTGATCAGGCCGCTTGAACATCTCGACTTTGAACCACGTTTTTTTAGGTTCGACAATTGGGAAGAAAATGGATAGAATGGTTGTATGGAATGGATTTTTCGCTATCAACTTTTTCTTTTTGATTTCGATGGCCTTCTGGTCGATACAGAGCCGTTGCATTTTGAGGCCTACCGGCAGATGTGCTGCAAAAGAGGTTTTACCCTCGACTGGGATTTTCAGCGATTTTGCCGGGTAGCCCATGCCAAGGCTTCGGGGATGCGCGATGGGGTTTATGCTGAGTTTCCCGCTTTGCAGGCCGCGGAGCCGCGCTGGGAGGTGCTTTATCAAGAAAAAAAAGAGGCGTATGAGCAATTGCTCAAAACCCGCCCGATCGAGTTGATGCCGGGGGCTGCCGAGCTGCTCATGGCGCTCGATCAGGCAGGCATCAGCCGTTGCGTCGTGACGAACTCCCCGATGAAGCAAATTGCGATCATCAGGGAGGTTGTGCCTCTTTTGAAGACGATCCCTCAATGGCTGACCCGAGAGAGCTACCAGAACCCTAAACCTGCGCCGGACGGTTATCTTAAGGCAATTGAGCTGTTCGGAGCCGATCCGGCCAAGACGGTCGGATTTGAGGACTCGTTGAAGGGGCTCCAATCGTTGTTAGCTGCCAAGGTGACGGGAGTGCTCGTTTGCCCGTTAAATTCACCTCAGGTGGCTGAGTGCTCCAGCTTGGGAGCTATGCATGCCGAGTCTTTTTCCAAACTTTCTCTTTGATATAAAACTTCGACTAAAAAAAGTCCGTGGGGAGGAGCTGTCCTTCCGGCGAGGCTTCTATCTTTTGCCGCAAAGATCTTTGGCAGCTCTTCTAAAGGGATTTGGCCTCGGCTGATGTCGAGCAGGGTTCCAACGAGGTTGCGCACCATTTTATAGAGGAACCCATCCCCTTCAAATTCTAAACGGATTGTTTGGTAGGATTGCAGGGTGGGTATTCCCTGTTCAGTCATTGGAATCACGCTGAGGCGGCGGAGGGTCCTGACCGGATTTTTTGCTGCAGAGCCGGTGTGGGCTTCATGGGAAAATGAGGTGAAATCGTGCGTGCCGACGCAAAGGGCTGCCGCCTGTTGCAGCAATAAGAGGTCGACCGGATGGGGAACATGGTAACGGTACCGTTTGAAAAAAGGATCTTGGACAGGCCCGAGGTGAAGATAGTAGTGGTAGATTTTCCCTGTTGCGCCGAAGCGTGCGTGGAAATCGAAGGGCGTTTGTTCGATTGAGCTGATCCGGATGTCTAGGGGAAGGATCCCATTAAGGGAGCGGAGCAGTTGATTGAGATCGGGTGTGTTGTCGCTGCGGAAGTGGGCTGTTTGGGCCATCGCGTGGACTCCTGCGTCGGTGCGTCCGGAACCTTGGATTGACGTGGGAGTTCGCAGCACGGTAGAGAGAGCCTTTTCGATTAAAGCTTGGACGGAGATCCCATTCGATTGGACCTGCCAGCCGCTGTAGTTGGTGCCGTCATAGGCGATGGTCAGTTTATAGGTATTCATGAGCTAAAGGGGGCGTGGAGGGCGATTTGCCAGTCTTCAGGGGTAGTGATCTTAAAGTTTTGATAAGAGTCTTTAACGAGTTTGATCGGATGTCCCGTGAGCTCGATAAGGGAAGCGTCGTCAGTGACATCGAGATTGTATTCGAGGGCGATTTCAAATCCTTTTCGAAGAAGGCCGGGAGTGGCAACTTGGGGTGTGTGCATTTCCCACAGGTTGCTCCTGTCTAGGGTGCGCTGGACGAATTGATTGGGATCGGTTTCTTTAATGGTGTTCTTTGCAGGTACGGCCAAAGCCGCAGCTCCATACCGCTTGGCTTCTTCAAGAAGTTGGTCAAGATTGTCTTTGGACAAGAAGGGACGGGCGCTGTCGTGGATGCAGATCAGATCGGCTTGTGGTGATGTTTCAAGCAGTCCGTTGTAAACGGAGTCTTGGCGACGCCTTCCCGGAAGTGCAAATTTGACTGCAGGCAGTGTAAATCGGGGGAAGAGGGATTGGTATTGAGGTTCGCAGACGATGATGATCTCTGCGACATGGGGGCAGGAGGAAATGAGTTCAAAAGGGTACAAGGCGACAGGCTTTCCTTGGAGGGAAAGAAATTGTTTGGGGATTGCCGATTGCATGCGGCAGCCTTGTCCGCCGGCGAGCAAGATTACAGAGACTTTATAAGGTGACGATTTCATGTTTGGAGTTAGGGGCAGAGTGCAGTGTTAAGGTGCATTCTGCCCTTAATGATTTAGGAGAGATGCTTGCTGACGAGTTTTGTCATTTCAAACATGTTCACTGCTTTTTTGCCGCCGAAGACTTTTGATAGTTTGTCATCTGGATTGATGTTGCGCTTGTTCTTTGCGTCTTGGCATTTGTGAGCTTTAATGTAAGCCCAAAGCTTTTTTGTCACTTCTGTGCGGGGCATTGGACCTTTGCCAACAACAGCAGTGAGATCTTCGCTGATCTGCATCGGTTGCATGAACTTTGATTTCTTTTCTTTTGCCATTTGCTTTTCTCCTTAATAAAAGTACTGCTTTAGGCCTATCCATACAAATTTTTATTGGGATAGACGGTTCGAGAGCTGATACGCTTTGCTGCCTCGAATGACAAGTTGTATCTCTCCAGGGAATTAATAGTCAAAAAAAATCGTTGCAGTCGTTGTGGCTCTGAGGGGTGTGTTGAAGGGGGTTTTTGCTTAAATTATTTAAAATCAGCAATTTAATATGCAGCTGTCCAGAGCGGTATTTTTTTCAATTGCGTCCTCGATAAACTCGAGGTAATATGCTGACACCTACTGAATTCTTAAATCAAGCGACGCTTTTAATGGAAAGATTGACCGATTTAGCCGCTGCGCTCCGATTATCCCCAAGTTATGAAGAGAAGCTAGAGTGCTTAGATAAGGACCCCAATGTGATCGCCGCTTTGCAAAGGCCCGGCGCGGTGCGCACTTTTTTGGCAGGGCTTCCCCTGGAATGCGAAGTGGTGGTCAAATCCTTGATTGCGATCGGGCAGGCAAAAGGGATCTGCTTAGCTGAAAAAGCGGAAGAGGGGTTTGCCGATCGGATGAGGGCTCTTTTGGAGGATTTGCTGCCGGTAGAGCGGTTTTATCGAGAGATCGGAGGATTGGTCGGCTATCATGTCTTGCTTTTGACCCAAATTCAAAATCCTCCCTCATCCTGTCGACAAGGTGGCCTAGAGTACCACCGTCCAGAAGGGCTTGACCTGTTCAGCCTGAACGCAGAGGTCAGGAAGCATGTGCTGAACGGGATCCGGTTCCTTCCTTTGATGGCGGAGATTTATCCTGTAGGCGGAGCTGCCGACCGGCTTCGATTATACGATCCGCAGACTAAAATTCCCTTGCCTGCCGCGCGCTTGAAGTTTTGCGGCAAAACGTTGCTTGAATGGATGGTGCAAGACCTTCAAGCTCGCGAATATCTCTATTTTAAATTGTTCCATGCTCAAGTCACGGTTCCGATCGCGATGATGACGTCCCAAGAAAAGGACAATCATGCGCAAATTTTGGCCCTTTGCGAGGAGAGGCGGTGGTTTGGAAGATCGGCCAGCAGCTTTGCTTTCTTTTGCCAGCCGGCGGTCCCGACGATGGACAAGGAGGGGAACTGGTGTTTTCTGAACCCATTTAAACCGGTGATGAAGCCCGGAGGCCATGGGGTGATCTGGAAGCTGGCCAAAGACCAGGGGATCTTCGATTGGTTGGCCGAACTGGGAAAAAGGAAGGTTGTCGTCAGGCAGATCAATAACCCGATTGCAGGAATCGATTATGGCCTGATGGCTTTTTCAGGGATCGGCTGTGAACAGGACAAGGCATTCGGATTTGCTTCATGCTTAAGGCAGGTCAAGGCGGCAGAAGGGGTCAATGTCCTTATCGAAACAAAAGAGGAAGATCATAGGGCCTATTGCTTGACCAACATCGAGTATTGTGATTTTGATCGTTATGGAATTGAAGATGTTCCCGTTCACGTCCAGAGCTGTTATTCGCTATTTCCTTCCAACACGAACATTTTGTTTGCCGATATTGCCCATGTCAGCGATGCCGTTGCGCGATGTCCTATTCCCGGGATGATCGTGAATTTGAAAAAGATGACGTTTCAAGATGAGCAAGGGGTGGTCAGAGAAGAAGAGCTGGCCCGCCTTGAATCGACGATGCAGAATATTGCGGATGCATTTGTCGATCGGGTCTCTTGCAAAGGAACTTTGGAACAGAGGCGTGATCTCAGTGCGTTTTTAACGTATAACCATCGTCATAAAACGATCTCCACAGTCAAGAAAGAGCTCGTTCCCGGAGGCGCCCTTTTAGAGACTCCGGAAGGATGTTATTGGGATATTTATTGCAACGCGCACGATTTGCTTCAAAATCATTGCCGATTTTCTTTGCCCGACCTTGTGGCGCAGTCCGATTATTTGGAATCGGGGCCCTCTTTTGATTTTTCCTATCATCCTTGCTTAGGGCCTGTTTATGCGGTCATTGCGCAAAAATTGCGCGGAGGCAAGCTCAGTTCAAGAAGCCGGCTGCATTTAGCGATTGCAGAGCTGGATTGTGAAAATTTGGATCTGCAAGGCAGGTTATCGATCGTGGCCGACTTGCCGATGGGACAGCTCAATTCTCAAGGCAAGCTCGAGTATTCAGACCGAGGAGGGCGCTGCAGGCTGATCAATGTGGCAGTGGTGAATCAAGGCTTGCTTGAGCCGTCCTCTTCCTGTTGGAAAAGCGATCTTAAGGAAGGCAAGGGGTGTGAGATCATCCTTCATGGGGACAGCGAGTTTGAAGCGCGCGATTTGACGCTGTCAGGAGATCTGCATATTGAAGTTGAAGAGGGTTTTTGCGTTGTGGCGGCTTTAGAAAATGGTCAAGTCGTTTTGAAAAAGCAAGCGCTTTCTGAAAAGCGGTGGTCGTGGAGATATGAGGTTGATAACGAAGATCAAATTTGTTTGAGGATGGCCTGAAAAAAGAAAAGCAGTGGAGTTAACTCCACTGCTTGAATCCATTCAGCTTGTTGGACAGTTAGCTTAAGCTGGATTTGGAGCAGGAGTTGGTTGAGGGTCAGCCTCGCTGCAGAAAATCGCGCTAAAGACACCGTAGATGATTGCGCCGACAGCTGCGGCAACAACTGCGATGATGATCGGGCCTCTGTTTTCGCTAACGAATTCTCTCATTCTTTCAAAATGAGGCCTTGCGAATTCTGCAACTCTTTGAGCATAACTACCAATTGCAGATCCGATCGATTGAGCTGTTCTTCCGAGCCAGCTGGCTGCAGTAGAGGCAGTCTCGCTAACGGTTTGGAAAATTCTACAGCATGTTCCTGTTTCTTGAACTGGCATTGACATAGTGACCTCCTGGTATAGGGTGGGTTATTTCTCAAGGAAACATATCTCTTGAAAACTGCGGGTAATTATATTCCTCGTTCGATTTATGTAAAGACTTCGTTAAGAAGTGCGTTTTGGCTATCAATGTGGGTGTGAGAAACCTGAGAGCAATGGTTTTTCGCAAAGTCTGCAGGAGCAATTCCCAAACCGTAGATAACAACTGCAAGGAGCTCTGCGATGTGCGTAACGATAACAACAAGGCGGATGATCGGATCGTAGTTGCTGCTCACAGTTTCTTGCATTGTGGGTCCACGCGTAGAGTGCCGGGCGAAGTTGCGGGCTATTATATTTTTTAGTTTGATTTTTGTATATACCCCTTCCACTTCAGTGGTGCCCAACAAAATCGAATGAAAAGTTTTCAAATTTCGAATCAAAGGGCGTGGTCAATATTAAATTCAGTACTAACCGCGCCCTTTGATTCGAAATTTGAGGTTTTTAATCGGTTTGCTTGTGGTTATGATTGAAGTGGAAGGGGTATATGCCGAAACAACCTGAGCTTTTTCGCGCATTGGGAAAAACTCTAGAGGAAATGCGCGTGACAATTTAACCGATTTTAGGGATAATCGAACCCACATTATTAATTCAACGGCGAGATGATCATGCTCAACGAGCAAGTGCAAGACCAGATTAAAAGCATCGATAACAGGCTCCTTCATATGTGGAGGTATCTTTGACTTAGGCAAAAAAGAAAGCCGAGTCGCAGAACTGGAAAAGAAAATGGAAGAGGGTGGCTTTTGGGATGATAACAATGCAGCCCAAAAAGTGATCAGCGAAGCCAATGAGCT
>CAZEYJ010000278.1:0-4386 GCA_964516795.1 uncultured bacterium | reverse complement strand
ACCCCTCGGGAAGGCGCATCGCATGAGGGATCTCAGAGAACCCTTCTCCCTCCACATAGGTATAATCGCCCAACACAAGGACGGCTGCATTCTTATACTTAGGCAGAAATTGGAATTGGGGGCGGACGATGATCCGCTGCTGCTCATTAAGAAAAATATCCAGGCCCGACTTCTCAAGCGGACACATTGAGGAAAAAAAACCCTTGATCCCTTCGAGCTCATCCTTGTGCGCCCGGATAAACTGATTGATCTCAAAACGTTGAACCGTCATCCCTAAATGCAGACCTGCTCCCGTACGCCCTACACGCTTGGCAAAAAAACCTTTGCCTTTTAAGTAGACCCACTCTCCAAAGTCGACAAATTCTCCTCCCTCGCCGACGATCTCAAGCCCCGATTCAAACTGCAAACACCCATCCTGGCTCATCGTAAAGGTCAGCTGCGATTCAATGCTCGACACATGGGTCTGAAACCCTTCATAGCCATTAAGCCAGACGCGGTGGCGATTGATGAAATCGCTCATTTCGCTCCGCTCCACCACTTTTTCGACGCCATTGAACAACAGGTCTTCAAGCTGATAAAAACCTTTGCCTTCTAAAAACACCCAAGGGCCGAAGAAACAGGAGAGAGGCTTTTGCAGGTCCCCCTCCTCAAAAACATAACAACTGACGTGAAGCCGGTCTTCCGCATTGAAATAGACCTGATATTTTGCTTTGTAGGTTCCTGGATAGACCTGAGTATCCACCAAATATTTTTGAATGATATGCGGATGCTTATGCAGAACCGAGGCGATCTTCTCTTGATGGATCTCTTTTTGATTAAAGACGGGATCAAAACGGGAAGGGAAAAATCCTCGCCCCGGAAGCAGAACCCATTCTCCCAAAGCGATCTCTTTTTCTGCCTCTCTTTTTTCCTCTAAACGCTCCGACTCAATTTGTGTCGGCGTCACTTCCAGAAAGAGGCTGCGCCGGACCGGATCGTATCGGATCGATTCGATCTTTTGATGCTGCATCTCATAAACAGCAAGAGGCGATTCCACGGTTGCAAGAGAAGGGATCACTTGAGGCCAATTGGCTTCAGCAATGTAGAAACTCAGCGCCGCTTGAGGAAACTGAATATGGATCCATTTAGGCAGCCCCCCATTGGAAAACGTGATCTCATACCGGGTCCCTTCGTCCTGAAGCTGCATCCACCACTTGGCCAAATCCGACCAAAATGAAAGCTCGTAAATCAGCTGCTGGCTCGGCCTTCCCTCCCGCCACAGCTTGATCTCATCGGCAGGAAGGTTTGAAAATTTCAGCGAGGTCTCTTCCGTCTCTTCGACTCGGTTCAACAAAATCTCCTCAAGCCGTTTTTTACCCCCTGCATTGCGCGGCTCAATGACACATAATTTTTTTTCTGTTGCGGAAGCAGCTTGAAAACTTTTGCCGACTGCCCGAAGGACCTTGGGATCGCTTCCATGCCGGCGGCAGGCGATCTGGGCCAATTGGTTCCATAACGATTCGCGGAACCTGACGTGCAGAGGCTGCGGATGTCCGGCAAAAATTTTGAGGTATGCCGCAGCTTGATGAGGGCAGGTCCTTTTCTTTTCCGCAATGGGACAGTCACAAAATCCATCGAGGACGTTGCCGGTGTCATCGATCTGCAAAAAAGGCCAAAACCCTTTTTTTGCCTTAGGGTCCCTCACCTCGACCTGATAAGTCCCTTCAGAAAAAGAAAAATGCCCTACCTTTCCCGATTCATACAGCATCTTGGCATCTTTCATCTCGCGATCTGAATAAGGGGGCTTTGACTCGATCATTGAAGTTTCAAACCGCTTTCGGCATACCGGCGATCGAGATCGAAGGCCCCTTCAAAGACACACTCCGCCGGGCCCCACAGCTCAATGCCGATCGATTCAGAATGGCGGATTTGCAACAGATGGGTCTTATCGAGATTATAAATCGAGACCGGCTGAGGAAGGGAAAACAGCTGAGAAGCGATCCAACCGACCGCTGCAGCCCCTGTTCCGCATGAGATCGTTTCCCCTACACCCCGCTCATAAGTGCGGACAAGGAGAGATCCATCGGAAAGGACCTGGGCAAAGTTGACGTTGATGCCTGCAGGGGAAAATTGGGGATGGAACCTGATCGGGCGGGCAAGGGACTCTACATCAAGCCCCGCCAAGTCCTCAACAAAAACAACCCCATGGGGAACCCCTGTATCAACGACATGGATCTTCCAATTCTGATTAGGGGTTGAAAGGCGATGCTCTTTTAAAATAAGGGTAGGATGGCCTAAATAAATTCCAATCTGATGCGGCTCGATATGGCAAGAGAAAACGCTATGCCCTACTTCGATCGAACATTGAGAGCTGGCCAATCCAAGCCTGCGGATCAACGCGACAAGGCAACGGAGCCCATTGCCGCACATTGTCGGCTCGCTCCCGTCCGCATTGAAAATTCGCATCTGAAAATCCGCCTTTGCAGAGTTCTGCAGCAAGATCAAGCCATCGGCCCCGATCCCTAGGGAACGATGGCAAAGGGAAGAAACAAGGTCTGGATCGGGCAAGGGAAAAACCTGAGAACGATTATCAATTAAAATAAAATCGTTCCCCGCCCCATGGTACTTCACAAAGGGTATCTTCATTGTTTCGCCCCCCGAACAAATCCATTCTATTTTAGAGACTGTTAACGAATTTAGGTTCTGTTGATTTTTAGGTTCTTTTGAGCGAATTTTCGCTTTTTTTTCTGGGGGTAATATCAACTTTCATATATTACCCCCAGAAAAAAAAAACGAAAATTCACCAAAATAATCCAAAAACTAGGGCGAACCCTGAATTCGTTAACAGTTTCTTAGAAACCAAGCTCTTTATTCGTTGAAATAATTTTATCCAAAAGACCAAAATCCTTGGCTTCCTGCGAGCTCATCCAAGTATCCCTGTCAATTGATTTTTCAATGCTGGCAGGATCCTTTCCCGTCGCTTGAACATACACATCGACAAGCGCTTTTCTCGTCTTTAAAATTTCCTTGGCGTGGATCTCAAGGTCTGTTGCCTGGCCTCTGATCACTGCATTGATCGAGGGCTGATGGATCATGATCCGCGCATGGGGCGTTGCAAAACGGCGTCCCGGAGCAGCGCAAAGGCTGAGCACAGAACCCATCGATGCCGCAAGCCCTGTGATCAACGTCGTCACAGGAGAGGTGATCATCTTGACCTGGTCCCATACGGCGAACCCTGAATCGACCGAACCTCCCGGCGAATTGATCACGAGCAGGATCGGTTTTCCCGGATCGGTCTGCTCTAAAAACCACAGTTTGCGGATGATATCTTTGGCACTGTCGCTGTCCACTGCGTCGCAAAGAAAAATGCGCCTTGATTTTAACAGGGCCTCATCAATTTTGTCGTCGAGCAAGTGCAGGGCAGGCTTTTTAGGGGTCGGTTCTTCTTGATTGAATGTTTCCATCGTGTCTCCTCAAGGGATTTTTCTTCTAAGGGAATTGCAAAACTCGTTTTTTGTGGCAAAATCTGAAACTGAAGTTTGACAATGTCCTCTTCTATTCTATCACAGTCTCTTAGAGACTGTCTACGAATTTGGTTTCTGTCGATTTTTCGGTTCTTTTGAACCAAAAACTCGACGAAACCCAAATGCGTAGGCAGTCTTTTAATCTATCACAAGCTCAGGATATAACGGGAATGTCCGCAGCAATTCCGCAACTTGGTGCCTCACAGAACCTAGGACGCTTGGTTCAATATTGACCTTTGCACGGCTAGGCTCCCCTTCTTTTTCAGAAGGAGCCGGCTTGGCAGCTCGGAGCAGATGGACGATCAGGTCTGCGATCAATTTCATTTCCCCTTCTTTCATCCCCAGCGTAGTCAATGCCGGCGTTCCAATCCGGATCCCCGATGTATACCAAGGGCCGTTCTTATCATAAGGAATACTATTGCGATTGACGGTAAATGAGGCTTCGCGCAATGCGATCTCCGCCTGGCGGCCTGTCAATCCAAACGTCGAGGCCACATCAAACACAAGCAGGTGGTTGTCGGTCCCCCCCGTATTGATCTTCACGCCGTGAGAAGAGAGCTGGCCAGCCAAAGCCCTTGCGTTGGCCACAATTTGATGGGCATATTGCTGGAAAGCAACGGTATTGACTTCTTTAAAGGCGATCGCCTTTGCCGCCATGACGTGGGGCAAAGGGCCACCCAGGACAAGAGGGCATCCTTTATCGACAAACTCGCGAAGCCCTTGCTGGCAAAGGACCAGTCCTCCGCGAGGGCCGCGAAGAGTCTTGTGCGTTGTCGAAGTCACAATGTGGGCATAAGGGACCGGATTGAACTCGCCTTGCATCGCCTTTCCAGCGACAAGCCCTGCAAAATGGGCCATATCGACCATCAACGTCGCCCCTGCC
>CAZEYJ010000277.1:0-3763 GCA_964516795.1 uncultured bacterium | reverse complement strand
TGTGTTGCTCGGGGTCCTCAGCACGTTTTTATGTATGGAGGGAATTACTGCGTTGCGCAAGCTGACGACGATCTTATTTCCTTTCATTGTGATTGCATTTGTGATCGCCTTGTTTGTCGTTCCGTTTGAGATCCCTGCTCATCCTAATAAGCAGGTTTCCTTGTCAGGGCTGGGGCTGGTGCTCGGAGCCCATTTGGGGATTACATCGGATCTCCCAACGTTTTTTAGGCATAGCCGTTCTTTAAAAACATCGGTTGCTGCGCTGACGGTCATCCAGTTGATCAGTTTTGTCCTGGCGATCTGCGGGCTTTATTTTGGGATGGTCATCACAGAGGGGTTTAAGGTAGATACAGCGATGGTGTTGGGAACGGGCAGCGGGATTCTGCGGCTTTCTCTGATTGCTCTTGTTTTCTTGTCGGTCATTTGCGCTAATGTCGCCAATGTCTATTCTGCGTCGGTGGGCTGGGAGGTGATCGCCCCTTCTGCGCTGATCGGCAGGAAAGAGTATTTGATTTTGGGGCTGGGGCTTACCACTGTCTTTATTATGGTCTCCGACTTGCTCTCGGTCGAGGTCTTGTTGAATGCTTCCGACAGCTCTCTTGTGAACCTTTGTATTACTCTTGTTCTTGGGTTTATTTTGAGCAAGGCGCTGAGGAAGGGACCGAGCGATTTTGACAAACAGACCTACTTTATTGCGTGGTTCCTGTCGACTTTGGTCAATACGCTGCAGTATTGCAACTTTGCGCAATCATCTTTTTCGCCTCTGATGACGGGGCTTGGGATTATTTTCATCACGGTCTTTTTCGCTCAGATCGTGAAAATGATCGTGAACCGGACCTCTTCTTGGCTACGGCTTTAGTTTTCTAAAGTTTGATCTTGACTCTTCGTCGTCTTTTGGTTTTTAATACTTTTTCATCAGAGGCTTTTTTTTATCGGAGGAGTCGTGATTAGGTGGATATTATTTGCAATATTACTTGTGATGTGGCGTCCGTCTTCTACAGTTGAATTTCAGCATCACTTAGAGGATTGGCAAAATGAGGCTTTGCTGCATCTTGGGTATGGAAATATTCATTTATTATCGGGTGAGCCTTGGCAAGCTTTAGAATGTTTCCAAAAAGCCTTTTCAGTTCTCGATGAATCAGATGAGTCCTCTTGCTCTATTGGTTTTTTAATTACTTTTAGCCAGGTTATTGCTTATGATTGTTTAGGGTTTCGCGATCAATGTAGGCAGTCTATAGGCTCTCTGTTTCTTGCAATTAATAAATTCGATGAACCAAGTGAAGAAGAATATGCGGAGCTAAAAGACAATGAATTTGTTTTGAAAGAAACTGAAGACGATAAGGTTATGATTCAGTTTCTAAAAGACCTGGTTAATCTTTCTCCTTCATTTGAAGTAAAAGAACTTCTATTTTCTCTAATCGACGATATTGCAGAAGAGATGTTGCCGTCCTTTGAGTTTGCAGGTCCATTGTCTTTTAAAAGTATGCAATTTGGCTTTGATAATGGATGGGATGATTTTTCTGTAGTAACAGCTAAGTCCTTTTGGAAAAGGCTTAGAAAATGGACCAAAGAAGTTGGGGATTGGATGCGAGATTTGCTTAAGGTTATTAAGGGAGCAAATGAAGTTAAGAAGGCTTACAATGAATTGAAGAAAAAAGATGAAGGTAATGTGAATTTTGAAGAATGTAAGCGTTATTACGACAATAGATTTAACAATCCACTTGAGCAGAGATAATGCTATGAATAGAATGATTTTTATTTTTGTTATTGCAGTCGGTGTTTTTAGATGTAATTTGTATGGGAGTGAGCTGCCTGATACATCGACGGTAGCAAGGGAGTCTGCTGATATTTCGACAGCTGCGATGGTTTCTAATTTTAAAAAAAATCCGAACCATATTTATTTTGGACCAGAAATATTTGTATTTGACTTAGATTCTCATTTTAAAAGTGCTCGAGTGCATGGCTCTAAATTTTTCTTGGGTCTTAGATTAGGGTATGAGTATCTAAAACCGGATGCGTTTTATTTTGGAATAGACCTTATGGTTGCTGGAGCCAATCATGGTTTTCATGAGTCGTTTAGGGATTGTCATATTCCTCAGAGTGATGGGTTAGCAGGATTTGCAAATCTCGAATTAAGGTTTGGATATACTATCAACAGGACAAAATGGTTGGTAACCCCTTATTTCTGTTACGGAGCTTATAGTTTTGGCAGTGGAGACCATCACCACTTTTTTGAAGAAGGAATGACCTATCTAGGAGGTGGAGTGCATTCCCGGTACGAGGTCTCGCGTCTTTTTAATATAGGAGTGAATGCAAAAGTTTTTGCTTCTATCTATACAGATGAGAAACTCAAATTTTTTGGCATCAAACAAACGAATCATCATGGTCAGTGGGGAGGTGAAATTGGGCTCCCTTTAATATGGCGCGTTGGATCGCATAGAAGGTGGGATATTCAACTTGAGCCTTATTTTCTGAGCTTTGACTTTTCCGAAGTTCAAAACATTTACGGGCTCAGAATGCTATTTGGGTATCATTTTTAATATCCTGCAGCGTGGGCTAATTTTGCTTTTCTCGGTCGTGAAATCAGCCCAAATTCCAAATTTAAGACCGGGTTCGTCATGCCCTAAAATACGCTCAGAATAATCCAAAAATTCGGGCGAAACCTGAATTCAACGATAGATCCTTAATCATTTGTCGCCGGTACTTACAGCCTCCTGTGAGGGTTTAGAAAAAGTGGCAAATCCTCTGAGGCATCTGGAGTTTTGATCTGGAGATTGATTGTAAGTAATTAAACTTAAAATAGTTATGTTTTCTTTTAGGGGTTTAAAGTCAGTAGCTGCACTGGACATGCCGATGTATCTCTTTAAGCAGGAGCGCCATAGATCGAATATTCTGAGTCGTTTCTTGGGGGCGTACCGGGATGCCCATCCGGTTGCCTGACTTGTCTTTGTGGTATTGTTCAAAGAGTTATTAGTTTAAATTGTTTTTATCTCTTTCTGGACGTTTTTTAAAATATTTTTTTATTCTTAATCGCCCCTTAATAATTCTTTGGTAAAATTCGGGTTAAGTAAGGATAGAATTTTTAATATAAAATAAATGGGAGTTTATTATGGTAAGTTTTGTTTCTAGTGCAAGTGGAACTTCTCGTTCCCATGCCCTTGCTGCTCAAGCTTTTGCAGAGAATTTACCGGCAGAAGCGCCTGCGGCTGGCGAGGACTTGGAGGCAAGCCCGATTTTTGGGTTGGCATGCACGAAAATCACCGAAGCATTTAAAACTTACAAAGTGTTTAGTCATTCTGCTGATGGGCTAGGGTTAAAAGGATGCGATGCCCACGGAATTGATGATCAGGCTGTAAGGGCCTTGGCTTTCAGGTTATTCAGTTTTATTCAGATGCGCGGTATTCAGACAGGTTTCCCTATCGATGTCAATACGATGAGTGAGGAAGAGCTTAATGAGTGGATAGAGGGTGCTGTACCGGTGGAATTAAATGGAACCAAAACGTTTCTTTTATTGAATGAGAAAGCGCACGTAGCCGAGGGAGGGGAGTCGTATGTTTACGGAGGGATTCGCGGTGAAAATGATCAAGAGAAGATAGAAGGAGTCCAAGGAATTCAATCTTATTGTGCCGTTAAATATTTGAAAGAAACAAAAAACATAGCTGAAATTCAAAGACGGGATGTTTTATTGAGTAAGATTTGTCAGAGTCCTTATTTGGTCCATTATTATGGCGCTGTTGAAGTGCCCACAGAAGATGCTGAAGAT
>CAZEYJ010000276.1:0-8070 GCA_964516795.1 uncultured bacterium | reverse complement strand
AGAGAAGATCGTTGAGATGTACGGCAGGCTCGAAGAGGCTTTGATCTCCCGTAAGATCTCTCAGATCCGCTCTGAAGCAGACTCGATTAGGACATCGCTGGAGCAAGGCTCCCCTGTCGACACGAAAACGGTCAATGCCTTGAACCGGCATATCACTCTGTTCTTAAAAAATTACCGGCCTAAAATCCAAGAACTCCAGATCATCAATGAAGCTAGAAATGCGGCTAAAGGAATTTATACTCCGAGTGCAGAAACACCTGCTGCCGAAGGCAAAGTCATCTCCCACTTTGACTGGCTCGCCCATCAAAAAAATGTTCGAATGATCGAAGCGATCGAACTGGAGCCTGGCCAATATGAAGATTTATTTGATATTGCTGCCATGGTCTATAGTGGAAAGCTTCGCGAGGCGGCCTCTCAATTCCGTCAGCTTCCTGAAAGTTTAAAAAGAACTGTGCATCAACATCTGCAAGAGCTGACCGCTGTGATATTTGAAGATGAGATGCAGACCATTCAAGCTCTCTTGGCAACAGCCAACCATTTGGTTAACAACTGGGAGCCTTACCCGGCCCAAGCCCAAATCGACGAGATTTTTTTAGGGCTTCAAGAGGTCCTGCAAACTGAAGAAAGCAATTCAAGGGTCATTGCCTTAAGCATAACTCGATAATGTAGAAACTTCCACAGACGACGAGGAGCTCTTGCGCCTGATGGGCCTGCAAGAGCGCCTCCTCCATTCCCCTTGAGATCTCAGCATGGGTTGAAAATGCCTCAAACCTCTCCTCTGTTAACATGCCTGCGAGCAGCTCGACGGGGGCTGCACGGGAAAAGGGGGCCTGGACCAGATGGATATGTTCAGCATCCGCAAGCAGATGCTTTAAACAGGCCCTCATCTCTTTATCTTTGCACAACCCAAGGAGGAACCGCTTTTTCTTGTGGGGAAAAAACCGGTCAAGGGCCTCGACTAACCGGGCAAATGCGTCGGGATTGTGGGCGACATCAAAGATCACATTGCCTCTCTGCTCAAAACGGCATGGAGGCCGTTTTTCAAGCCCAGCTTCTATCGCCTCCCGGGAAATGGGGATCTGATGGGAAAGAAGGGTTAAAGCTTCTCTTGCGATCCGGCTATTTTCCTCATCAAAAAACATCTCGCTTTTGTCGACCTTCATGACAGGACAGTTGAGCAGTCGGGCCCTTTCTTCAATTGCCCGATAAACCGCTTTAGGGCCCAGCACACAAGGAATCCCCGGCTTTAAAATTCCCGCTTTTTCCGCTGCAATGCTCTCCAAATCTTTTCCAAGAAGTTGGGTATGTTCAAGACTGATGGAGGTGATGACTGTCAATAAAGGATCGACGATATTCGTTGCATCGAGCCGGCCTCCAAGGCCCGTTTCGATCACGGCTATATCGACTTGCTGCCGGCGGAAATACTCAAACGCGAGCAGTGTGGCAAGCTCAAAAAAACTGGCTTCGACATGAAACGTCTTACAGAGGGAAAACAGCTGTTCCAAGCCATGATTGAGACTGGTCTCGTCAATGGGCTGCCGATTGATTTGGATCCGCTCGCTAAAATGAAATAGATGGGGAGAGGTATAGAGGCCGACGCGATAGCCGCTGAGCTCGAGGGCTGCGACGATCTTAAAACAGACAGAACCTTTTCCATTGCTGCCGGCAACGTGGACGCAAGGATAGGCGCGCTGGGGAAGCTGCAATGCTTCAGCGAGCTTCTGAACACGATGCAAGGTGGCCTTCCGGCCTGCCGATTCTTGCATCCGCGGAGATTGGAAGAGTTGGTCTAATAACTCTAAACAGGTGTGCATACTTATAGGCGATTCTGAAAAATCGTATTGAACACAGCTTCGTCAACCCAGGAGCATCCGAGGGGGATATACTCTTTTGCTGCCCCGTGAAAATCTGAGCCTCCGCTGACCAGCAACTTTCTTTCCTTGGCCATCTTGACCCATCTTTTTTCTTGGTCCGGAAAAAACCGGGCATAATAGCATTCGATCCCATCGAAAGGCAGGTCAAGCAGCTCTTTGATCTTCCTTTGAGAGCTCATCAAATGGGGATGGGCCAAAAAAGCTTTGCCGCCGGCCTGGTGGATGATTTCAATCGTCTCTTCTGAGCTGATCGTTTCACCGCGGACATAGCAAGATTGATCATCGCCGATGTATAAATTAAAGGCTTGCTTGATGGTGGCGACATACCCTTTTTTTACCATGAGCTGAGCAATATGGGGGCGTCCGATGTTAAGGCCGCTTTCCACCAGCTCTTTTTCTGAGATCGGCATCCCTCGGCTACTGAGCTTTTCTAACATGGAACGGTTGCGATGAATCCGCCGGGATTTATGCCGCTGGCATAACTTAAGCAAAGAGGGATGTCCAAGATCGACATCATACCCTAAAATGTGGACGCTCATTTCCTTGAAGACAGAGGAAAACTCGACGCCGGCGCCTAAGATCAGTCCGATCTCTTTGGCTTTGACGATAGCGCTTGGGTAAGCATCGATACTGTCATGGTCTGTAATGCTAAGGGCCGATAAGCCGACTGCTTTGGCATGGACGACGAGCTCTTCCGGCGTAAAGCTGCCGTCGCTGCAGGTGGTGTGCGCATGAAGATCTGCTCGAAACATCGCTTGAGCCTACCTGATCTGATAAGGGATGCGGCGGATCTCCATTTCGAGCTCCTCTCCGGTTTTCTCTTTCACTATGTGTTTAACATGCTCTGAAAGCTGGATCACATCCTCAGCTTTGGCATTTCCTTTATTAACGATGAAATTCGCATGCATCGTTGAGACTTCCGCGCCTCCACGACTTGCACCTTTCAATCCCGCCTGCTGGATCAAAGCTCCGGCTGAGTGGTTGGCCGGATTGCGGAAGACGCAGCCCGCCGACTTGTCTTGATAGGGTTGGGTCCGGGTCCGGTATTCAATGATCGATAATTGCTTCTTACGCGCTTGCTCTGAAGGAATGAGGACAAATTTAGCGGCGACAATCGCGCCTTTTTTCTCCTGAAAAGAAGAAAAGCGGTAAGAAAAAGTGATCTGGTTCTTGAGCAAGACCTCCAGCTCTCCTTTCTCATTGACATAGCTCACTTCCATCAAGGCTTCCTGCGTCTCAGAGCCGCTTGCCCCCGCATTCATGTAGACGGCGCCGCCTACTGTTCCTGGAATTCCTGAGGCAAACTCAAGTCCCGACCACCCTTTGCGCGCTGTCTGAGATCCCAGAAGGGAAAAGCTATAGCCGGCCCCGACAGAGACCAAAGGCCAATCAAACTGGCAAAAGGAGATCTTGTTCAAGATGGCAAGTCCGTCAAAACCTCGGTCGTCAAAGAGGCAGTTGGAACCTTTGCCGATAACGATATATGGCAGCTGCTGTTGGTAGCAATAAGAGAGCAGCGCCTGCATCTGCTCGATCTTGCTGACCTCAATAAAAAAACGGGCAGGTCCGCCAATCCCAAACGTTGAGTACTGGCTTAGGGGCTTTTCTACTTCAAAGCGGAAAGAAGGGGGCATTTATACCTAACCTCTGATGAGTTCTGCTTGAAAAATAGCATCCATGACCGCATTAATAAAAGCAGCCGATTCGGGCGCTGAGAATTTTCGGCTGAGCCGGATTGCTTCCGCTATAGCGACCTTTTCTGGAATATCCTCGCGGCAGAGCATCTCAAAAATTCCAAGGCGTAAAACATTCCTTTCGACTCGCGGGATCCTGTCAAACTCATACGATGTCGCATATTGGGCAATTTTGGAATCAAGCTCCCCTGCTTTTGCATCTATGCTCTCTTTTATTTCGATCGCTTGGCGCAAAACTTTTTTAGAGACAGCAAGCTCCTTCATCAACAAAGGAAGTGTTTCAGCATCGGAAGAGCCGCCGCAATCGGCGCTATAAAGCAAGAGAAAAACAATTTCCCGTAACTTTTGGGGTGAAATCGCCATATCCATGTCTTCTTAGATTAAAATCCAAGAGAATAACAAATGGCCCACTTTCCCTCCAGAAGGAAGGCTTGGCCCTATAAATTAAAATAATTTTTATAATTGCGAACGTAGCATCCAAGCAAATTTTTCATGGGATCCCAAACGACGGCCGATAAGGTCCACCGTCGCAAAATCTTTCTCTTGATCGGCGATCTCTGCTACCTTCCTTCCGTGACAGATCAGGACTTCATGGGCTTCGATCAAGCTAACTAACATCTCCTTGATGCTTAAAACCTTATCCTCTTCCTTCACACCTGTAACCCTTTTAAAAGCAGCAAATGAGCCATCGACATAAAATCCCAAAGCGCGGATCCTCTCGGCAATCTCGTCGATCGCCCCGGCCATCTCCTCATACTGTTTTTCAAACAGCACATGAAGGGAATAAAATTCAGGCCCTGTCAGATTCCAATGAAAATTTTGAGTTTTCAGATAAATGGCATAAGTGTCGGCATGTAAGCGGGCTAGCCCAAGGCTGATCTCCTGCCGGTTTTTTTCCGAAAGCCCGATCTGCATCTGCATTTTTTACCTCAATTTGTGATAAATCTATTGAAAATGCTTTTGAATTCTTGTTATACACAAACAATTAGATATTTACACCAGGGGTTTCTTTCGTGCTAGGGATTTTTCTCGACTCAGAAACAAATGGCTTGAATGCAAAAAAACACCGGATCATCGAAATCGCTTTTAAAATCATCGATGCGCGTTCCGGTGAACTAAAAGAGCAGTTTGAATCACGCATCAAAGCCAGTTTCGAGGAATGGGAGAAAAGTGATCCGGCCAGCCTGCAGGTCAACGGGTTTACCTGGGCTGAAGTCAGCGAGGCCCCTACCCCAAAATCAGTCAGCGAAGAGATTATCAAGCTCTTTAATCAAAATGAGATCAAACGAGGAGAAGCGGTATTCATCTGCCAAAACCCCTCTTTCGACCGGATTTTTTTCTCTCAGCTCATTGATGCAGACACCCAGGAGCAATTGCTCTGGCCCTATCACTGGCTTGATCTAGCTTCAATGTACTGGGCCGAAGCGATCCGAAAGACCAAATCGGGCGAAGGAAAATATCCTTGGCTTACAGGCTGCTCGAAAGACAAGATCGCCACGGCTTTAGAACTCCCCAAAGAACAAAAGCCCCACCGTGCGATGAACGGGGTCAACCACCTCCTGCTCTGCTACGAATCGGTCGTCGGCTTTCCCGAAAAAAAAGCTTCAGTAGTTTAAGACCTTAGCAACGTATGAAGCGCTGCAGATTCTCTATCGCTCCTCGCGGATAAAGAAGTCATGTCGGCTATTTCTCATTTAAAAATTCTTCGCTTGTTTTGGCGCCTTTTCTGAGAATAGCTCTCGTTGCCCAAATACGTTAGCTGCAATACACGATCTACTGCATTTCTCTCCAAGATGTAACACCTTGGCT
This sequence comes from uncultured bacterium, assembly GCA_964516795.1. Lineage (GTDB taxonomy): Bacteria > Chlamydiota > Chlamydiia > Chlamydiales > Rhabdochlamydiaceae > Acherontichlamydia. The sequence continues at coordinate 2,693 of CAZEYJ010000276.1, read as the reverse complement.
TCGTTGAGAACCTTGTACTTCGCGTATTTCACCTAACGTCTCGGCAAGATAGAGGAGAAGTTGGGTTTAAAAAAAAACCTGGCTCTTTAGAGCCGCTTGCAAAATTCCTGCTCATGGAAAAACCGATGATTTTGAGTCAGTTTGCCAGCCGCGAAGCAGCCTCAGCCCTGACCCCGAGCACATACTCAAAGAGAGTAGGGCTCGGGGCCAGGGTGGCAAACTGGCTCAAAAGGGCGTTTTTTCCATAAGCTGGAATTTTGCAAGAGGCTCTTTAGGGCCAGGTCTTTTAAATCCGCGATTGGGGAGCTTCACCTCCCCTTCCAAATGAACATCCCGTCCTTTAAGACGGGGTTCTCGTTATTTTTTAAACAAGGTCAATAGCTCGTTGGACCAAGCTTCACTTTGCCTTTAAAGATCCGATAGATCATCGTTCCATAGGCAAGCACTAGAGGCACTCCGATGGCGACAATGATCAGCAGAACTTTCAACGTCAAAGCTGAAGAAGCTGCGTTCAAATAGGTCAAGCTATGTGTGACCGGATCGATGGTTGAACGGACCAAAACAGGGAACATCCCAATCCCGTAAAGGCAAAAGAGAAGGACAATCCCTAAACAAGAAAAGGCAAACGCCCTTCCATCGCGGTTATGGGTGAATTCTCGAGGGACGTTCAAAATGGCCAAGAAAGCGAGCAGAGGGACAATGAACCACACTGGCTGCTGCTGCATCCGTTCGATCATGTGAGGCTGCGCCATGACGGTTGCAACCGTGGTGATCACGTACATAGCAAGGAAAAAAATTACACACTTGCTGACCCATCGGCGCAAGCGCTGGTGGAGCTTGCCTTCCGTCTTCATTGCCAGGAAGATCGATCCGTGCATCATAAGAAGCGAGCATGTAAAAACTCCCATTAAAACGGGATATGGACGGAAAAATATCTCCAATGTGCCGACAAAATCTTTATGGGCATCAAGAGGAATTCCTTCGATCAAGTTCCCAAACGCAAGGCCTATCCCAAAAGTGATCACCAAACTGGCGACGGAAAAAATCACGTCCCAGGTTTGACGCCACTTCTGTGATTCCTTTTTGCTGCGGAACTCGATTGCCACAGCGCGGAAGATCAGTCCGCACAACAAGAGCATGCAAAGGTCATAAAACCCTGAAAACAGGGTCGCATAGACATCGGGAAACCCGGCAAACAAAGCGCCTCCGACGATCACTAGCCAAACTTCATTTCCATCCCAAAAAGGACCGATCGCATTTAGAAAGATCCGGCGGTCTTCATCTTTTTTGGTAAACAGATGCAAGATCCCCGTGCCCAAATCAAAACCGTCCAAGATGACGTAAAAAACCACCGCCAGTCCAACGACAATATACCACATTAAAGACATCGTCATTTCACTCATGACTTCCCTCCAGTCAAAAATTTAAAGGGATTTCGATAAATCGGCTGCTTTTCCAGCCTAGGACTTTCTGCTTTGTCAGGTCCCTGTTTGATCTTATGGTCCAAAAGATACAAGAAGAGAGCAAAGAGAAGTATGTAGATCACGATGAACATGATAATCGACTTAAAAACTTGGGAGGCGACGATTGAGGAAGAGACGCCATCATGGGTCCTTAAAAGGCCGTAGACGATCCAAGGCTGCCTGCCGATTTCCGCCGTCATCCATCCAACTTGATTGGCGATTTGAGGGAATCCGACCGAAACAATCATTGCCCAGAGCAGCGTTTTGGACTTTGCCAAAGTGCCCCTTCTATACATCCAAATCCCTCCTACTGTCACTAAAGCCATCAGGATCCACGTCCAGATCATGATATGATAGGTGTGGAAAACAACATGAACATTCGGCCAATCTTTTTTATCGATGGCCTCCAAACCTTGAATAGGAGCTTGGGTGCTTCCAAATGATAAGAAGCTCAAGAGCCCTGGGATCTTGATCCCTTTCACGGTCTGGTTCTCTTCGTCGACCCAGCCGACCAAAGTGATGGGAGCGTTTTCTTGTGTGCGGTAAATCCCCTCCATTGCAGCGAGCTTAGGGGGTTGGTTCACGGCAACACCTTTTGCTGTGCTATCTGCTGAGATCAGCTGAAGGACAAGGGTGGCTGCTGCTGCGATCAGAGAAATTTTCATCGTGATCTTAGAGAACTGCGCATGTCTTTTTTTGAGCATATAATACGCGCTGACGCTCATCACAAGGAAAATTCCGGCAAGCCAGCATCCCAAAACAACATGGACAAGGCGGTCTACCGAAGAGGGATTGAAGACCATCTGCCAGAAATCGGTGACAACGGCTTTAGCATCAGCTCCCTCTCCTACAATTTTAAAACCGGTTGGAGTTTGCATCCAGGAGTTGGCAACAACGATCCATACTGCGCTAAAATGGGCTCCCAATGCGACACATATAGTCGAAAAATAATGCATTTTTTCGCTGCAGCGGTCCCACCCAAAGAGCATCACACCTAAAAAGCCAGACTCTAAAAAGAATGCAAAGATCCCTTCTGCTCCTAAGGCGCTTCCAAATACATCCCCTACAAAGCGGGAATAACGGGCCCAATTGGTTCCAAAACCAAAGAGTTGAACGACGCCTGTGGCCACTCCCAAAGCAAATGTCAGGGCAAAGACCTTCGCCCAGAATTTTGTGATCTCTTTATATTGTGGGTTTTTTGTTTTGAGATAGATCCCCTCAAAGATCACC
>CAZEYJ010000275.1:0-6815 GCA_964516795.1 uncultured bacterium | reverse complement strand
CCCGTCAATGAAGCAAGAGCCCTCAACCTTTTGCAAGACAATGGGATCATTCAGCTCGACACCTCCAATGCCCTGCAAGCCTCTGTGCTCAATATCACGCAAAATCCCAAGCAGCTCAAATTTGTTGAAATGGATCCCTCGACCCTCATTAGCTCGCTGTCGAGTGTCGACGCCGCCGTCATCAACACTAACTACGCGCTAGAGGCCGGGCTTGACCCGACCCGTGACGCCCTCGCTCTAGAATCAAAAAACTCCCCTTACATCAATGTCCTCGTCGTTAGAATTGAAGATGAGAACAATCCCGATATCCTCGCCCTAAAAGCGGCGATGACATCGGAAAAGATGAGGGAGTTTATCCTAAAGACCTATCACGGGGCAGTCATTCCCGCCTTTTGACAGCTTCTTAGACAGGCAGCCAGTTGAGCATCCCTGAACAACAGAATGTCAAAAAGACCGGCACTTTTACCGTGCGATATCCGTAGAGCGCATGAGACAGGTTCAGCACCGTCAATAAAATGAGCCCAGGATAGACCACTTGAAGGATGGGGCCCAAAAAGGCGGCAATCCCCCTAAAGCCCAAATTAGCAAACACTGTCGTTACAGCCAGTGTGATGATCAGAGCCCACGAAGAACTGATCTTAGTCTTACAAATCTCCTGACGGAAATAATCGGAGAAAATAGAAGCCAGCGTGATCGCTGTCGTCAAGCAAGCCGTCATCACCGCAACCGCCGCGACACAGCCGCCGACCGGGCCCAGGAGCTTGACTGCTATCGCATTCAGCATCAGCTCAGGAGGACATGTCCCGCCTAATTCCGGCGCATGACGCGCAGAAATAAAGCAGAGCCCCACATAAGTCACAAACAGAAGAAAAGCCGCAATCAAGCTGGAAAAAGCCATTTTCCTAATCACTTGTTTCTTTCTGATCTGTGCCGGCTCACCTTCCGCTTCCCGATGAAAATGGGGAAGGACAACCGTAGCAAACAGGAACGCTGCGATCAGGTCCATCGTGTTGTAGCCTCCGAGAAGCCCTTCTAAAAAGCCCGTCATCGGCGCGACACTGGAAGCCTCAGGAGTTGACCCTTTCATAAACCCAAGGACCATCAGCGCCGCAAGCGCAACCAACAGCACAGGCGTCAAGATCGCTCCTAAAAAGGCGACAAGCCGCTGCTTTTTAAAACTGCAGAAGAACAAAAGAAGGGCCGCCAGCACACTGAACGACATCAGCGAAATATCAAACAAATAAGGACTGATCATCGCATGCATAAGCGTCACCAAGCGCGGGATCACTCCAAAAGGCCCTAAGATCATCTGCAGCAACAGCAACAGCAGCATCCCCGGGACCTTCCCCATGCGCCCAAAGAAGCGTCCATAGTCCGCTTCAAACAAGACCATCGCCGCAAGCCCCAAAAAAGGGACAACCACTGCCGTCACGGTCAACCCCATCACCGCATACCAGACATTCCCCCCTACCGATTGGCCGATCAGTAAAGGAAAAATTAAATTCCCCGCTCCAAAGAACATCGAAAAAAGGGCCAGTCCAGCTGTAAAAAGGCTCGAGCGGTTAGATTTTGATACTGGTAACGCTTGCTGCTGCATTGACATATGGGTCCTACTCAGGTTGGCACCCCTTGTCCGTATTCGACCTTCATCTCAAAGTATCTGGGATAAGAAAAGATAAGACTTGGCGGGCAAGAAGTGCTGGTTATCTTACGTGCGCGCACGCACACCCACCACCCCTCGCCCTCCTCGGGCAAAGGTTGAACCGGCGCAATAAAAAGCTGATTCATAGTGATGGTTCATTTAGCACCCCGCCAAAATGGCTGGTTTTCGCTCGAATTGTACAAGATCGGAGCAATTTTGAAAAAACAAAATCCGGCTCAAAAAAAACTTAACCCCTTCCCTCTCTTTCCAAAAAGACTCTTAAAGGATACCCTCCATCGGCATTATTGGCTTTGACACAATACAACTGCTTGATCTCAAGCTCTTCCGTAAAACCGAGAGCAAGGTCCCTATTGGCCCCTTCCCTAAGACGGCACAGGTTCAGATTCACCGTTTCTTGGAGCGGCTAGTACTGCCCCATCTACAATAAAATTTTTTTTAAACCTTCCCCTCCGGCAACAGAGATTACTCCTCCGTCACAAGATAACGCTTGAACGACCCTTCACTCCACTTCTTGTAAGAACAGGCATCTCCCGATACACCGCCGTAACGCTCATCCAGGGCTAATTCAGAAGTCGAATGCAGCACCGTTTCAGCGGGGGGCTCAAAGAAAACCGCCATCGTGTAACGCTCTATTGGACCTAAAGCCTTACAGACCCGGTGCTCGGTCGCCTTGATCGCATCGTCGGTCGCCAGCTGACCAAACTCCCCCACCTGGAACAACAACACCTCAGGGTCATCGGCAATCACTTTTTTAAAACCCTTTTCCCCAGCCGGTCTGACAAACAACCCAGCCTCCTCAGGTTCACAGACCAGCTTCCCATCGCAAAAATAAGATGCCGGAAGCAGCGCTGTGAACAGTCCATGATCAAAATGAGCTCCGCACCAAAAAGGATTATCTATGATCCCTTTTTCATCCTTTCGATAATAAAGCATCCTTCCGACGGCAGGGACCTCGTCCACTGAAATTCCCGTCTTAGGCCCAACCAGCCCAATCGCCTCCATGACCGCCTTGCCAACCTCCCGCATCAACACGCCCAAATCTTGAAATGCACCCTTCAGGTCCACTTCAACAGGCCATCGATTCGCTTCCTGCTCAGGTATAAATCCATAATAAGAGACCTTGAGATCATCGATCACCCAGCTCCCATCGGGACGCTTAAAACGCTCTTTCCCCGATTCATAGCCAAGGAACATATCACCCCGTTCCCGATCAGGCGCATAATGCCCCTTAACTTCCTCGGGAAGCCCCACAAAACTTCTTGCCATCTCGATGAAACGGGCTGCCTTCTCCCGATAACCGGGCACCCCTCTAATCCCCACAATCCCCTTTTCATATAACGCAGAACGCAGCACCTGCAACGCATTAGCATCCCGATTGACAAAATCCTCATAAGCGATCACGTCCAACTCAAGCACCTCCATAGCGACCCCTTGAAATCCACACATCACCATCAAGCAACCTGCAATCCATGTTAATACTGCCGTCATCGGTACTCCCCTCTATAAAAAAACGAGCGATCGTAAAGAAAGCCAAAAAACCTTTCCACAAAAAATAATCTCAAATTGACTCAAAAATCGATAATTTGGCAAACCTCCTTCCCATTCTTCAAGGATTTTCCTATGGCCAACCTTGTTCTGCGAAACACCCCTTCTCCCGACCCTTTCCAGACTCTTTCTCCTTTAGAGATCAACGAACCTGAACCTCTTCTTTGCGAAGATCTCCTATGGATTATTTTCAAATATGCGCTCGCCTTAGACCGCCCCAAACAACCCCTTCAACACCACAAAGCTTTACCCTTAGGCACGGTCCGTCTGTTATCCAGGCGCTGGAAAGAGATTGCCGACAAAGAGTTGTTGGTCATCTCTTGGAAAACAATTTATCGCCACCCCAGCCTTCGCCCATTTCACAAAACCATAAAAAATGTCGAGCTTAGATGCCAAAAACTCGAAGCGGAACTGGTTGGCAACCTGACGCAGCCACCGCCTTCCCTGCTCCCATTCGCCCTCCTCTCCAAAGCCCTTAACTCGACCTACCTAGGAATCCTCCCTTCTTCATATACACACCATGTCGACCATCTGCTCAACACCGCCTTGGAACACACATGGAAAAGAATAAAAGAACAGACCAATCTCGAAGAAGTCCCTCCCCTCGGCACAGCACACATCATTCGCGACTGGTTAAGCGATCCCACCCATACAGAACAGATCCGACAGATCGTAAAACTTGACCTCGGCAGACTCGACCTCATCGCCGCTCCAATTGAAATCAATCAGTTTGCCTCTTTAAGGCAGCTCAACCTCTCTAGCAATTTCCTCAACAGCTTCCCTTATGAGCTCTCTCATCTCTCCGCTCTGACCAATCTGAACATGGACAACAACCAGCTCCAAACCCTTCCTTCTGAAATCGGCAACCTGACAACCCTCGCGAGCCTCTCTCTGGATAATAACCGCCTCCAGACAATTCCTCCTGAAATCGGCCATCTCACCTCTCTCATCTGGCTCGACCTATCTCATAATGAAATCCAAATCCTTCCCCCTCAAATCGGCCTGCTACCCAAGCTAAAGGAACTCTACCTCTCCCATAATGCCTTACACACCTTTCCTCATGAGATCGTCAAGCTCTCCACTTTGACCCATTTGGCTATCAATCAAAACAGGATCAAAACCTTTCCCTCCCCAATCAACCAGCTCAACGCTCTTCAATTTTTCTCGTGCGAACAGAATTTTCCTCAACCCCCCTCTAACGAGATCTATCGTTTAACAAACCTCACCATGCTCGATCTTTCCCATAATCAATTACAAACCATTTCTCCTGAAATCAAACATCTGATTTCCTTACAAGAACTCCACCTCTCCCACAATGCTTTAGAACAGATCCCACCTGAAACCGGCAATCTTACCGCTCTGACCATCCTCAATTTCTCCCATAACAAATTACCAAGCCTTCCTCCCGAGCTCATCCGCCTTTCCTTGCTTAGCAACATTTTCCTCAATGAGAATCCCCTCCTCTTCCTGTTCGACTGTGAATTCAAACAATGCGCCTCTTCCACTCTTCGCGAAACCCTTCTCAAACATGAAGCCGGCCGCCAATACATCTGCCAAACCCCACTTGCCGCTTTTTGCCAATCCCTCCACTGCGAAGAAGATCTCATCCCCCTCCAAAGCACATTCTCTCAACTTCCTGAAGACCTCCAAAACCAGATTGAAGCGGGCATCCCCTCTTCCTCCGAGACACCCCCCAACCTCTTCGCTAATAGAGCCGCCCTTGCCCACGCAACAATTGCCCTCCTCCAAAAAAAACACCAAGCCCTTTCTGAGCCCGCAAAAAAACTGGCCTATTGGCACGTCTGGAACTTAGCAGGGCGCCCCTCAAACAATGAGACTTGGGGGAAAATCCACGCTCCGGGTAACATCCTTAGATGGATCGACGCAATAGAATTGGCTACTCAAGGCAGCTGCCATGAACCGAAGAAAATTCAGATCGAACAAGCTCTGGAGAGACAAAGCGATTGACCTTCTCGAGGAAATGGGCTCCAAAATCCATTGGCAAACCCTCCCTTCTGAAGAATTCCTCACCCAGCTTAAGATCAAATTCCTGGAAGAGGCGCAAGAAGTCTATAACGCAACAACAAAAGAATCGCTTCTCGAAGAGCTCGCCGACATCTTAGAAGTCATCAGCTCTCTTTGCGATCTCTATGAAACCAATCTCGATGAGATCATCCGCCTCCAGGGCAAAAAGCGACAAGAGCGCGGCGGTTTCCAAGGAAGAAAATTCGTCACCGTCGCAGAACACTTTCCCGGAAGCTGGGGCGAAGCCTATTGCCTTGCCGATCCCCAAAAATATCCCGAAATCCCCGACTAAAACCCTACTTCTTAGTCGACCAACTGATCTCGACCTTGGCCTTGCCCGCACGCGAATCTTTATCGTCCTCTTGCTTGCCTTCTTTCATCCGGTTCCACTCCGCGCGGCACTCAGATGCGAAATCAGCCTCTTCAACCTCACAGCTCACCTGGACTTTTCCCTGTTCAGTCTCCACAGTCGCAGTCCCTTTGTCCTCCGATTTTTCAATGCGCACCTTTGAATCCCCTTCGGCCAGCTGGTCCAGCCTCAAGGAAACGCCATCCTGCGCATAGCTCACCGCCTGAACAAAAAACATCATAGCAAACAACTTGTCGATCATAGTCACCCTCATTTTTCGTAACCCCAATATTCTGCCACTAACAATTATTTTTGACAACCCACTCATCTTATGATAATTCAAAAACTAACAAACCAAATTAATTAAAGAGGTTGAAATGAGAAAAGAAAAAAATAAAGACATCGGCGTCTTTTTATTTTTAAAAGACAATTCCGCTTTGCAAAAAAGGTGGCCCGTCTTTCTCAGTATCGGCGTCCTGCTTGCCATTTTAGGGGTTTTGGCCATCATCTACTCAGGATGGTCCACTGTGTTGACCGTAGAGCTAGTCGGCTTCTTTTTAGTAGCCGGAGGGATTTTTTTATTGGTGAGCGCCTACCATGCGCGCCAATGGAAAGGCGTCTTCCTTTCAACTCTCTTGGGGATCTTGCAACTTGTCGTCGGGGTCATCTGCATCTTTAAGCCCCTAGTCGCAGCTTCAGGCATCACCTTGCTGCTCGCAGCCTTTTTTTTCGTTGGGGGGCTTTTCCGGATGATCTCCGCCATCGCCTACCGATTTGACTATTCAGGACTCTGGTTCTTGAACGGACTGATCGCCTTTATTTTGGGAATCCTCATCATTGCGGAATGGCCGACAGCTTCATTTTGGATCATCGGAGTCTTTGTCGGAATCGATCTGATCATCAACGGATGCAGCTGGATCGCTATCTCATTAGCGGCAAGGCGTCAACTGCGCTAAAATCAGAAATTTGAAAGTCTTAAGAAGCTCTTGCTAAACGATAGAAAAATTCAAAAAGAGTAAGCCCTCGATTTTTTCCAGTCACTTTCAGTTGCTCGATAGAGAACATGCTTTCTTAACCAGTGGCCTTCAGGAACTTTTGGATGCTCAAAATCATCATGGGGATCATGATGCATCCCAATTTTCTCCATCACCCTTCTGGAACGCTGATTATGCTCTGCCGTAAAAGCGACAACCTCTTTCAGATGCACCTCTTCAAACCCATAGCTCAGCGCTG
>CAZEYJ010000274.1:0-9262 GCA_964516795.1 uncultured bacterium | reverse complement strand
CATCTCAATGCCGTCGGAAACCAAGGCGCTTCCTTGATATACGCCGTCCACCACGGGCAAATACTCACCTAATTTAACGAGCTTCGCTTCATTAAAAAACAGTGTTGCTTGAGCTGCGGTATTTGTCAGCCACATCGAACTGACAAAAGCGTCCTTGCCTGATTGCAACACTTTCTGGCGGCGCAAAGGGTCGCTGTGAGGAAGTTCTAACGCTGAAACAAAAGCCCCCGTTTTTCTCCTCAATGTGTTCACATCAGAGAAAAGCGTGGGAAGACTCAGCGAAACACCTGAAAGGCTGACCACTTTTGAAATGCCGGAACTTAAATCCTTGAACCCTTCGCTTAGACTAGGCAGGTTTTGCAGATACTGCACCGCATGATCAAAAATGCGGAACAGATCCCACGCTCCCGAAGTCGATTCCATATACTGTGCGACGCGGTCTAATCCATCTTTCGGCGGTGGCGCTGAAGATGGCTCTTCAGGAAGCGGAGCGAATAAATCGTGTAATAATGATTGTGATTGGACTCCTGATGCCATAATTACTCTCCTAAAAAATAAAATAGCAACTTTTGCTGCAACATCAAAACAATCGTCCCTTGCATTGCAAGGGACGAAAAAACTTAAAAGAGGGCTTCCCCCTTTTACAGGGAAAACCTACCCTCCTTACAGAAAACTCAAATTTAAGCTTGAGCAGGCTGTTGCTGCTGTGCCCGGAGGTTAGCTGCCTCAGTTTCAAGCGTTTGGATCTGCTGTCTTTGCGCTTCGCTCTCCTGAACTCGCTGATCATTCTGCGCATGCCAGTAATCGGCTACCTTTCGCTGATCATTAAACTTTCCATTGGGATTGACAACAAGCCTTTCAAAGAAAAAGCCACCGATGCCAAAAAGGAGTCCTGAAGTGAGGCATGCAAGGAACATCCAAGGCGCAAATGCGACTCCAAACACAAGTCCGATCAAGCTGATCGTTCCAAGGACTACGTAAGAGACATTGCGGGCAATCATGATCATCGACAACGCTGTTCGTTTTTCGTCGATCTTAGGTAAGTTATGGAGAGTTTGCACTTCCGTTACCAAACTATCAGCAGCGCCGATGCCTGTAGCGGCTGCGCTCGCAATCTTAACCCCTTTCATTGCTTCAGCAGGGATCGGAATAAATTTAGAAGTCAAATCAATCGAATCGCAAAGAGGATTTGCCAAAGCCGGGATCTTCTCAAGGAATAGTTTTCTGGCTGCCTTTCCATCTTTTTTCTCAATCAATTCTTCCACCGCCAGACCCACTTCATGGGCCTTGAAAGGGACTTCGATCGCACTTAAAAAGTTTTTAGCATTTGTACCAAATGCGCTGAATTCTCCTGCCTTTTTTCCTACAGGATCGCTCTTTCCTAAACCAAGCGAGAGCCAACCTGTTGCATAAGTAAAAAGTTTGACGATATCTTTTTGTTTCGTTGTGACAAACTCTTTTAGAACATCGACTTTGCTTTTTTTCAAATCTAATATCGGAGCACTAATTGATGGACCGATTGATGCTACAGTCGCCGTCGCCATAGGATCCTCCCTTTTTGGTTTTTTGACTTGTAATTGTTAAGGTTCTGTAAATTTTGAGGGTGCATCATATCGGAAAAATGCCATAAAAGTAAACAGATAACCCGAAGACAAGTGAATTTTTTTCTACCAGCCCAACTTGTCCGCTATTCTTCCTTAGACGTGTTGCGAGGTAGAGAAGATGCAAGATTCGCGAGGGAGCTAAGGTATGACTACACCCTAGCAACGATTGAAGCGCTGTAGATCCTCTATCCTACTCGCGGATAAGGGAGTAGGATCAACTGCTTCTCACCTAAAAATTCTTTGCTTATTTTGGCGCCTTTTCTGTGAACAGCTCTAAGAGACTGTCTACGAAACCCAAGTTCGTAGACAGTCTCTAACACATTGATCTTCAAGAGATGATACTGACGGGCTGATGAAGCCCTTTGATGAAATCCGACGCCGACATGGTTTTTTTTCCCTCTAGCTGAACCTCTAATAGCCGAAGCCCTCCGTCTCCACAAGCCACAATCAAATCTTCTTTCGACATTGCTAGAATTGTCCCGGGATCCCCGCGAACAGATCTTTCAACAAGCGACCGCTTGATTTTCAAGCGTTTCTCTTGAGGTCCTAAACGGATTTGGGTCCACGCCCCTGGAAAAGGAGATAGGGCGCGAATTAGGTTATGAAGATCCTGAGCCGGCCTAGACCAATCAATTTTCTCTTCTTGTGCAGTGATTTTTGGCGCGAGGGTGGCCAAAGCATGATTTTGTGGCTGTTTGACTTGCGCACCTTTTTCAATTTGATGGATCACTTGAAGGACGAGGCGACAACCGAGATCGCACAGCAAAGGCTCCAACTCCCCTAATGTCATCTCGGGAGAAATGGCAATCGATTCCTTCGCGAGAATGTCTCCAGCGTCCATCTGCAAAGTCATTTCAATGATAGTAATGCCGGTTTCCCTGGCACCATCCATTAAACAACGCTGCATTGGTGCTGCACCCCGGTAACTAGGAAGCAGGCTTGCATGGATGTTGATACATCCTTTCTTAGGGATGTCTAAAATATTCTGTTTGATGATCTCCCCATATGCGACAACAACGAAGAGATCAGCCTTAAACTCTTGAAGGACCTGAGCAAATTCTGGAGTAGAGGCCTTTAATGGCTGGAGCACAGGGATGCAAGGAAACTTCTCAACCGCTATTTCTTTAACTGGCGGATAAGACAACTCTAAACGACGTCCCTTGGGTTTATCAACGCGAGTGACAATCGCCTGAATATCGATCTTTTCCTCAACGAGATAAGCGAGAACTCGGGCGGCAAACGAAGATGTTCCAAAAAAAACTATCTTCATCCCACTCTAAACTCTCTCTTCCAAAAGCTCTTCTAGTTCATCAAAATCTTCACCGGGAAGTGGCTGGCTCGGCAATCCTTGGAATCCTATAAGCCCTCTTTTTGAAGAACGGCAAAACTCAAGCCAATGTTGAACATGAGGATTGAGCTCAACTTCGCCCTCGATCAGGTCAAGAGCATCTGAAAGGCGCATTCCAGAGCGGTAAGTGAGTTTAAACGCTTTTGTTAAAGCTCTTCTTACTTCAAGGGAAAAACCATGGCGTTTCAACCCGACGAGGTTCAAGCCGCCGAGCTTATAAGGAGCTCCAGCTCCAATCGTATAAGGAGGGATATCATGGGTAATCCGGCTAAAACCGCCCACCATTGCATAACGCCCAATGCGCGAAAACTGGTGGACCGGCGTCATACCGCCGATGATTGCAAAATCATCAACAATGACATGGCCTGCGAGCATAGCATTATTTGCCATGATCACGCGATTGCCGATCTCGCAATTGTGAGCCACATGGCAGTAGGCCATGATCAAGCAATTATCCCCAATCCGAACATAAGATCCTTCATGGCAAGATGCATTGATCGTGACAAACTCCCGAATTTCACAATGCTTTCCTATGACGACAAAAGTCTCTTCGCCTCGAAATTTAAGATCCTGGGTTTTTGTGCCAATGCTTGCAGAAGGCCATATCGTGGTTCCTTCACCAATTGTCGTATTGCCATCAATATAAGCATGCGATTTAACGACGACGTTGTCGTGCAATGTCACAGTGCCTTTAATGACAGCATACGCTTCAATCGTGACATTCTTGCCGATTTTTGCACCGGGTTCTATGATTGCAGCAGGATGAATGTTTGACTGAGACATGTGTATCCAATTCTTTAATATTTTTTGTTCAAATCAACCTTTTCAATAATGAAAGCTTACAGTTGCTCTTTATCCACCAACGCAAACCCAATTTCTGCTTCTACAGCCAACTGGTCGTTTACCATTGCCTTGGCAAGGACGCGCCCGCCTTTTTGGCTTAAGTGCAAACCAGCGGCATGCAATGTCAGCACATCGCCTGGAATGACAGGCTTACGGAACTTTGCATTGTTAATGTTAAGCAACACAGCTATCTTCTCATTATAACCTTTCTGATGGACCAAAATACCGCCGGTTTGCGCCAGCGCCTCTAAAATCAAAACGCCCGGCATAATCGGGACTCCAGGAAAATGTCCTTGGAAAAATTGTTCGTTCACTGTGACATTTTTTTGTCCAATGATGATATTGTCCTCAAGGTTCATATAGACGATCTTATCGACGAGAAGAAAAGGGTATCTATGAGGCAAAATCCTAGCGATCTCTTTCACATTAAGTATGACAGATTGAGGGGAATCAGCTACGTCGTCCATCACGAATTCTCCATTTTAATTTGATTAAACAATTGTTTGGCAAATGCGTTATTGGAGGCATGCCCTGATCGAATCGCAATGATATGCGCTAAAAACGGCACCGGCACTAAAGAAAGGTCTCCGATCAAATCTAACACCTTGTGACGAACCATTTCATCTGCAAAGCGTAAACCCTCAGGATTGACCACTTGGTTTTCTTTAATGATTACTGCGTTTTCAAGACTTCCCCCCTTAACGAGCCCTTTCTCTATCATAGGCGCGATTTCTTCATAAATAGAAAATGTCCGGCAGGGCGCAATTTCTTTTTTGAACAGCTCTTGGCCGATAACGGCGGAATAAAACTGAGATCCAATAGCCGAGGATTGAGGATAGTAAAGAGTATAGCTGACCCTGTATTCGGATGAAGGCAAAGCAATTAAATGAATACCTCCCTGAGACCAGAAAACAGGCGCTTCGATGGAATAGACCGGTAGCGTCTCTTCTAATTCAACAACACCTCCCTCTTCGATCATCTCTACAAATCGAGAGGAACTTCCATCGAAAATAGGAACTTCCGCTCCTGATATTTCAATGAGCAGATTATCAATTCCATAGGCCTTAAGTGCGGCCAGAATATGTTCTACAGTTTGAACGGAAACCCCTTTATCTCCAATGATTGTGCATCGGGGGGTTCCTTGGACGTATTCAAGCTTTGCAGGCAAAAGGGGCTGATGAGGTAAATCGACTCGCTTAAAAAGAATTCCTGAACCTTGAGGCAAAGGGCGCATGCAGACAGAAACCTGTTCGCCTGTAAAAACACCCACTCCCTTAGCAGAAACACTCTCTTTCAACGTCCTCTGCCTCTTGAGCAATGGGACGCAACTAGCTTCATTGGGCAGCGATGCCGTACACGAGAATGACAATAGTTACCTCAACTTAAAAACAAGAAGAGCAAAGTTTGATTTTTTGATCCTTTCCTCTTAAAAACTATTGGCAAAACCTAAATTTTGCTGATAGTCTCTAAGATTATCGATAAGAAATTAACTTACAGATCCATTTTCTTCAAGTTCAATTTGGCCAGTAAGCAGAAAAGAATGAATAAGGCAAGACTGATAATTCCCGCATTCCCCCAAAAAAGATAAAGGGTTCGATGGGATTCTAAGGGAACCGTTACGCTCAAAACCCCATGCAGGAATTCAAATTTTTTATCGTCACCCCCAAAACGGGAAACTGTTCTTCCAAACCGGTCGACAACAGCAGTCACGCCTGTATTGCAAGCCCTTAACAAGGGAACTCCATTTTCAACAGCCCTCAGCCTGGCATGGGCAAAATGCTGCTCGGGCAATTGAGAAAAAGGGTAATAATTATCATTAGTCACATTAACTAAAAGCTCTGCCCCCTGGACCCTTCCCTTGCGGATCAAATGAGGAAAAGTCTCCTCATAACAAATTGAGGGGCTGAATGCCGCCTTCTTACCCATGACTCTAGCTTGGCTTCCATGTGAAAAAAATGCTGTAATCCCATACCGTTTTGTCAAAGACCTTAGCCAAAAAAAAGGCAAATATTCGGCCAGAGGAAGAAGGATTTGCTTATCATACCGGCTAACCCGGCAGGACTGTGGCTCGCAGTGAAATGCTGAATTATAATGACTTCTGCTTAAAAGATCGTAATGGTCCAACCCAATGACGACTTCGGCGCCATATGTATTTGCCAGCATCTGAGCGAAAAAAATATTTGATACGCACAGCACCCTTCGATAGTCTAGCAACTGATATTGAGCAAAAGGGAGGACAAAAGAGGGAGCGTGATCAAGCCATTGAGCGCCGCCTTCCGTTTTCAGCTCTTCGACGACTTCATCATAAGGATAAAAACAAAAATCGGCCCGCATCGGGACAACAGCCTCAGGAAAAATGAGCAGGTCCCAGCGACAATCCTCCTTGCGAAGGCTCGACAGGATCCTTTTCCATTGGCCTAAAGGAGCAATAAGCTCATCCCCTCTTCCAGGCAGAGGAACTTTCTGCGAAGGCAGCAGTCCAGTTTGCACCAATCCCACAGAAATTGAACGGGAAGGCTCATCTGGGGAGCGGGCCGCCGCAGAAAGGAACACGAAGCCATAAAAATAGGGAAAAAGGGCAAACAGAGCCCACATTCCGATACCTAAAAGACGGCGATGGGAATGCCAAACAAAATACAAAAGGGCGTTCACCAGGATCACCCAAAAACTCAGCCCGAAAACACCCCACACATTGGCAAACTGCATCGAATACGTATGACCTGCCATGGCCAGTCCAACTGGATTCCAGGAAAATCCGCAAAAGAGGAACAAGCGCCCCCATTCCATAAGGGTCCACAAGGACGCTACGGCCAATATGCGCGCCGGCCTGCTCATTCTAAAGCGATCTTCTGCAAGAAAAAAATAGGTCAAAAAACCAAACTGCGCTCCTAAACCAACGCAAAGAAAAAAATAGACAGCAAGGATATAATACCCTTGATATTCAATGGATGTCAGCCAAGAAAGCTGAACGAGCTGGACGCCAGCATACCATGCAGACGCCCACCAAAATCTGTGCTTAGGGATCCTTCGAGCGGCTATCCAAAACAAGGCAATCCCAAAGGCGGCTGAAAAAAAACAAAGCAGAGAAGAGCGGGCCGGCTGCCCGAAGGCAACAATAAACCAGCTCAACAGAAAAAGGCTTGCATTCGATTTAACTTTCAGCAGGATCGTTTGGATCATGTTGGCACGACTTCTTTCCTTTGCCGTAAGCGAGCAGCACGAAGAGGCCGCCTAAAATGCTGACATTCTTCATCAACTCGATCATCTGCTGCTGCCGATCGGGTCCTTGCAAGAGCCAAAAATGATGGAAAAGCAGGGTCGATGGAGCAAGGAATACGATTAACAAAAAAGCCCCTAAGCGGACCTTGATCCCAAGCAAAACGCTTAAGCCACCTACGATTTGGAGAAAGATAGCTGAAACCAATAAAAAAGAAATAGAGGAAACTCCAAATAAAAGAATGTTTTGAACGAAGTCCACTCCCATCGTTAAGTTCAGACAATCATGGAAGGCATTGGTCATTTCAAGCTCCGTTTCTTGCCAGTTCATGATCTGATTGATACCGGATGAAATAAAAATTAAACTAAGAAAAAACCTTCCTAAAAAAGCGACAACCCCTTGAATCAGATTCATGTTGGACCTCCTAATTTCCTTGCAATTGGGTTAATCTTTGGATATCCTATATGTTAAAATAAATGCAATATAATGAAACAGCAACATTCTTTTCGAGAGCACCATCTTTTTACAATTCTTGATCTTTACGAAAAGCAATCGCACCCCCTCGACCTGTTTTTAAAAAACTATTTTAAATCGCATCGGGCCGTCGGATCTAAAGACCGCAAAGAAATTTGCGATGCTCTCTATGCCATGATCCGCTGGAGAAGCCTGATCGACCACTTCTGCCAAAAACCCATTACCTGGAAAAAACGGTATCAGGCGTTCCGAGAATTGAAACCGGAAAACCACCTCTGCGACCTCTCGATTCCTGTCCACGTGCGAGCCAGTTTTCCTAAATCTTTTTACAACCTCCTCGAAAGCAGCCTAGGGATACAAAAAGCCTGGGATTTTTGCTCCGCCAGCAATGAAAGCGCTCCAACAACAATCCGGATCAATCCTGCAAAAACTACGCGCGACGAGCTCTTAAAACAGTGGGAAAACCAGTTTGATGTCGCTGCCTGTCTCCATTCCCCGCTAGGAATTCAGTTCAAAAAAAAAGAAAATTTCTTTGCTCTTCCAGAATTTAAAGCAGGGCTATTTGAAGTTCAAGATGAAGCTAGCCAATTAATTGCCAACTTGGTCAACCCCAAACCCACCGACCATGTTCTAGATTATTGCGCAGGCTCAGGAGGCAAGACGCTCGCCTTTGCTTATAAAATGAAAGGAAGAGGACAAATCTTCCTTCACGATATCCGCCCCTTTGCCCTCCAAGAAGCAAAAAAAAGATTAAAGCGCGCGGGAATTCAAAACGCCCAACTCCTCCTCCCCGACTCCCCTTATAAAAAACAACTGCTTCATTCTATGGACTGGGTGCTCGTAGACGCTCCCTGCTCAGGCACGGGAACTTTAAGGCGAAATCCGGATATGAAATGGAAATTTGATCTAGAGATGGTCTCCCGCCTCACTTCCCTTCAAAAAGAAATTGTCCAAGAGGCTCTTTCTTTCTTGAAGCCAGGAGGACATCTCGTCTATGCCACTTGCAGTGTCCTTCCTCAAGAGAATGAAATGCAAATAGAATATTTTCAAAAAGAACTCTCCCTCCGACTGGTCTCTCCTCCCTTGCAGACCTTCCCTTCAACCAATGCAATGGATGGCTTCTATGGCGCCGTATTTCGAGTAGGTAATTAAACATTAAATCAATTCCTAGAAAGTTAGAACAGGGCCGCCACTTCACAAGTCGGGGACAAAGCACTGCGTGTCCTTGTCCCCTGCTGGCCCCCGTTGAGCTTCAATGCGCTTTGATAAATCGAGTCCTCGAAAACGGGGTGGGTATAACCCAACCCCGTACGCGCTTGCGCTTTCCTGCGGTTCGATTTCTCCGTGCGCCTTGAAGCCGTCGGCTGCTCACGCGCTTGTTTTCCCGCCGGACTTCGTCTCAGGGCGGGTCCCTTTACTTCGCGTCGTTCGCAGAGCCTATTTTTTTATCTAAAACACTTCCTTAATAAAAAAAATTACTTTAGGAGTTCTAACTCGTGATACAACAATAAAAAAACTGAGCAACCAAACAGATGAAAACTTTAACTCCCCCAAACTCACAAAAATCATTTTTCAACAAATTGCATTAATGCTCAGCGACATGCTTTCATTTGGAAAGAAAAGTTAAGGGGTTACATTTTAGATAAAAAAAATAGGCCCTGCGAACGACGCGAAGCAAAGGGACCCGCCCTGAGACGAAGTCCGGCGGGAAAACAAGCGCGTGAGCAGCCGACGGCTTCAAGGCGCACGGAGAAATCGAACCGCAGGAAAGCGCAA
>CAZEYJ010000273.1:0-10277 GCA_964516795.1 uncultured bacterium | reverse complement strand
GCTCTAAGGACAGCTTCTAAATAAAGCATAGTTCACGCCCTCTGCATAGAGGACGCTGCCATCATGACCGGAAGACCACTTCTCTTGGCGCAAGTTCACCAGGTTTTTGCACAGCGTGTCATATGAAATCACATAGACCTTCTGAAGCTCGGGATGCTGTGGATCGCTCTTATCCAACGGATCGATAAAATAGACAAGTCCTCCACTGGTCCCGCCTTCTTTAGCTCCCACGACGACAATGCTATGCGACTTGCCCAACTCCTTACGTTCAGATCCTTTAGGCCAATAGAAAACCGTCCTTCCCTGAATTTTCTCCTTCATCGGTTTAGGCTCATCGATATAAAAGCTTTTTCCATGCATCCCTTTCATGTAATGAGGGCCATGAGATTCCAATGAAGAGATCAATTCGGAAATCGGCTGCGAAGGATGCCATTTTGCTTCACAGAGATGATAGCACATCTCATAAGACGCTCGAAACGCTAGGCTATCTAAATAAGGCGCCTTTTCAAGGACCGTCAACAAGCCCCATGGTTTTTTATCAGGATAATCTGCCTGATACCTTTCCGATGGGCTAAACTTCAACGCCTCTAAAAAACGAGAATTGTTCTCATTGCGCCGAATGAAATAATCTTCCCTTAAATAAGCGTGAAGGTCCTCCCACTGATTTTGCCGGCAAAACGGAGTCAACAAATTGATCAATAGAGAGCTCTCTTCTCTCACTTGCGGCGATGGCGACTGTTGCAATGCTTGAAACTGAGGAAGATATTTCCTAGCTCCCATTAACGTATTGATCTTCTTTGCCATGTAATGAGGATCTTCGGCCAATTGATTGGCTACGCTTAAGTCATCTTGATATTTCAAATCTAGCCGGGTTTGCCCTTTACGCCGCTCTGAAGCGAGCTGCTCCAACCTTCTTTCCTCTGAAAAACTAGGATGGGGAGCCTTGCCGAACTGCTCTCGGATGATCTTCAAGCCATAATACCAGCATGTGTTGCCTTTCTGCGGAAGCTGAACGGCGAGCCTGCGCGTATCTTTTCCTTCCGGCCGCGGCTGACGCGGATCGGGCTTTCCTATCGGCAACACACAAACATATGAATTTGAAACAGCGCTCATTAATACACTATTTTTATTTTTAAAAAATTAAACAAAAAAAACACATCAATTAAAATACTTCGACACATCAATTAAAATCAAACACTTCTAAATCAACAACGCCAGAAAAATTTAGATTCTA
This sequence comes from uncultured bacterium, assembly GCA_964516795.1. Taxonomy (GTDB): domain Bacteria; phylum Chlamydiota; class Chlamydiia; order Chlamydiales; family Rhabdochlamydiaceae; genus Acherontichlamydia. The sequence goes on along the minus strand of CAZEYJ010000273.1, from coordinate 9,043 downwards.
AAACTCAGAATGAAGAACTGAGCTCTGAATGGTAAAGGCCAAAACACCGACAACCAACACAATCACCGCTGCAATCCGAACGCTCGCTTGAAGATCGCAATTCACTCTAAAAGAAAAGCTGATTTCTGCTTGCTCGTCGTCTGCATTTGAAACGATCGGAAATTGATTATGATCCATATTAAAATACCTCAGCCGAGGGAAGTTGCCGATCGTGATGGGAAGGCTTGCTAACCGGTTGTATTCCAGATCCAGCTGCGAGAGCCGAGTAAGACTAGCAATTTCAGGAGAAATGGTTGTAATCTGATTATGTTGAAGAAAAAGCATACGAAGATCCAAAAGATTGCCAATTTCAGACGGGATATTAATGATTTGATTGTTATTAAGAGAAAGCACCTGAAGCTGAGAAAGATTGCCGATTTCCGGCGGAATCGCTTCAATCCTGTTGAGATGCAGACCGAGCGTATTAAGCCTGGCAAGCTTACCAATTTCAGATGGAATAGTTTCGATCCAATTATCACTGAAATTAAGTTCCTGCAGCTGGACAAGCCTGCCAATTTCAGATGGAATAGTTGTGATCTGATTATCTCTGAGATCAAGCTCGATTAGCTGAGCGAGCTTTCCCATTTCGGGTGGAATAATTTTGATCTGATTATGACTGAAATCAAGCTTTGTCAGCTGAGAGAAATAACCAATTTCACAAGGAATGACCGAGATCTTGTTTCTAGAAATACGAATGGAAAACATGTCAGGGACAAAGAGAGTAGAACAATTTAAATAAGCTTTCATGGCTCGTAGATTGGCAGGCTCTTTTAACCATGAACGAATTCCTAGTGCCTTGACTGAAATCACTTCCTCAGGAAAAAAAGTGGCTCCCCGCTTAGGATCAATCCTCCGAAAAAGATGCATCCAGACGGAAATTTCCGCCCACATCGCCTCAAGCGGTGAATCACACACTTTCTGCATGTTTTCATAGGGAAGAGATTCAAACCCTAAAACAGCCACCCTAGATGGAATCGGCGCTCCTTGATCTCTTAACCTATCGGTAAGATGAGAAAATCGTCGGAAATAATTGCACTCTGAAGATTCAGCCCTGCAGCCTAAATCGGATCGAAGAAAAACTTGAAGGGTGGGATTGTGGATTTCTCTTTCTAATTGCCCCCACAAAGGGCCCAAAATTTCCACTTCAACTGCCCTATGCCATCTCGAATTGACCTCTCGAAGGTTGCAAAGAGCCTTTGCATCTTTTCCACCATTTGCCACAAAGAGAAAAATCTGACCAAGTAGCTCCTGCGGAATCACATCAATAGAAGCTAAGTCGATCACCTCTTCCTCAGGCTCTTTCCCTTTTTCTTGATCAGAAGAAAGAGGCGCAGGACTAGATCCTATCAAAGAAAAGTTATCAACACCATTAACCACAATAAAAACCATCGTTTTTTAAATACATTATAGCATTCAATAAAATTTAATTAAAGAACATTAAAAAAACAAAGCAATTTTTATTATTTAAAAATATTTATGTACAATATCTTTGTAACGGACAAATTTCTAAGCTCATTGGAATGAAGAGCAAATAACAGGATGGCAGGATGATCAGGATAAAAACAGGGAAGCAATAAACTCTTCTATCCTGACCATCCTGTTATTTTTTCCTTGTACTTAGGTAAGTCTAAATTTTGTCCGGTACAAAGCCTTTCAACTCTTTTTTAAGCTCTGCGGGCTTTTCCCGCACACCGCAAAAAGCTCCAGACTCTAAAACATTGCAATACAGAACTAAAAGCGGTATACTCGCAAGAAAGTGTAAAAATGAAATTTAGTGAGTTAAATGCCAAAAAAAAGCAGATCGAAACCTAAACCGGCTCCCGAAAAAACCACCCCCTCTAAAATTGAGAAAAACTTATCGAAGGTCGTCCTTCAATTCATGGAAGGCAAGCGGTACAAACCCCTGACCCAAGAAGAATTACTCAGCCGCCTGAGCATTCCCGAGTCGCTCATCCCACAATGCCAACACATCATCACCAATCTCATCCTGAGCGGACAGATCGCTGTCCACCAAAAAAAACTATCCCTTCCCGGTCAAGAAGAAGAGTTGATGACGGGCGTGCTGCGGATGCATCCCAAAGGCTTTGGATTTGTCATTCCCGACCATCCTGCCCAACACCCCCAAGACATCTTCATCCCCAAACATCTCTCTGACAATGCAGTCGACGGAGACCACGTCGAGGTGGCCATTAATCCTGATTCCATTTCTGAAAAAGGCCCAGAAGGAAAGATCATCTCCGTTTTAAAAAGGGCAAGAAAGCACTTGGCCGGAACAATCCAGCAAGTCCTCTCTTCCACAATGGCGATCGCCTATGCCCCGATCCTAGGGATCTCGAAACCGGTCCAAGTTAAAGTTTCTGCAGATGCCCCTGTTAAGCTCGGCGACCGGGTCATCATGAAAGTCCTCAAATGGGGAACAGACCGGGAACAGACCCTTTGCGAGATCAGCCATACGATCGGCCATATCCTCGATCCCTCTTGCGATGTCCTTGCCGCGGTCGAAGAATTCGATATCAATCACGCCTTTCCCAAAAGCGCCATCGAGCAAGCAAAAGCCTATGGCAAGAAAGTCCCTGCAAAAGATCTGAAAAAAAGGACCGACCTGACAGAGCTCGAATGTTTTACGATCGACCCCGACACGGCAAAAGATTTTGACGATGCCCTCTCCCTGACAAAAGACAGAAAAGGGATCTACCATTTAGGCGTCCACATCGCCGATGTCGCCCATTACGTCAAACCGGGGACCCCTTTAGACAAAGAAGCTCTGGAGCGGTGCAATTCCACCTACTTTCCGGGAACCTGCGTCCCTATGCTTCCTGAAGAACTTTCTAATGAGCTCTGCTCGCTGCGCCCCGATGTGGTCCGCTTGACCGTCTCTGTCATGATGGACTTTGACAAGACGGGAACGCTGATCAAACACGAGGTCGTCCGCTCCTTTATCCATAGCAAAAAACGGTTCACCTATTTCGAAGCCAAAGATGTGCTGGACGGAAAGAAAAAAAGCCCCCACGCCAAAAGCCTCAAGCTCATGGTCGATCTCTGCCTCCTCTTAAAAAAGAAGCGCTACGAGCGGGGCAGCATCGATTTTGCCCTCCCTGAAACGGTCATCCTCGTCGATGAGCAGGGAAAACCGAGCGGGATCAAAAAGATCGAGTACGACATCACCCATCAACTTGTCGAAGAGTTCATGTTAAAGGCCAACGAGATGGTCGCCAAAGAACTCGATTCCCGAGGGAAAACGCCGATCTTCCGCATCCACGAAGAGCCTTCCGAGGAGAATTTTGAAGAATTTTTCCAGTTCGCCCGCAGCTTAGGCTTTAAACTCGTCTCTAAGCCGACGAGCGCCGATCTGCAAACGCTCTTCGAAGCAGCCAAGAAAACTCCCCATATCCAACAGCTCTCCGTCGCATTCATCCGGAGCATGAAACTCGCCCAATACTCTCCTAACAACATCGGCCACTTTGGTTTGGCCCTCGAGCATTACTGCCATTTCACCAGCCCCATCCGCCGCTATAGCGACCTGATCACCCAACGCCTCCTTTTTAATGAAGAACCTGAAGACATCGACCTCGACCAGATCGCCCTCAAATGCTCTGAACAAGAGCGGATCAGCTTCCGCGCCGAGATGAGTGTCAAGACTCTCAAAAAACTCCGGCTACTGCGCCACTATCTCAACGAGAACCCCTATCTTGAACACGAAGCTGTCATCACCCGGGTCAAACCGTTTGGGATCCATTTCGAACTAAGCAGCCTGATGTTGGAAGGGTTCTTGCACATCTCAGAACTAGAGAACGATTATTTCGAATACGACGGAGTGCGCAATTTGCTTGTCGGCAAGTCAACGGGAAAAACCCACTTCCTCGGAGAAAAGATCAAAGTGCTGATCACCCATGTCGACCTGATCCTCCAAGAGAGCAAATGGACGCTGGCCACCTCAAGCCCCAGAAGATCCTCATCTTATTCTCCCCAAAAACGGCGAAAAAGCGGCTGATGTCAAACAAAGAGCTCACCATCCCTGCTTGCTCGATCTTGTCCCGGCCGATCAAGATCAGCTTTGAGCAGGACCGCTCGGCAATCACCCATCACTTCTCAGGCAAAACAGCTACTACATTCCAAAACCTCTTTGAACTGGCGCAACATAACCCTTCCGATGCGTTGGAACCTCTCAAGACATTTGCTGAAAACCACCCGGGAACACCTATTGTTTTCAACCTCCTTGCCTATTGCCACATCCAACTTAAAAACTTAAAAGAAACAGAAGCCATCATCCAAACTACCTACAGTCAATTTCCCGACTATCTTTTTGCTAAAGTCAACTACGCCGACCTGCTGCTTAGAAAAAAACGGAGCGATGAAATTCTCCAAGTCTTCAATGGAATGCTCGATCTTTCACTGCTCGACCCCAAACGCGACACTTTCCACTTTTCTGAAGTGAGAGGCTTCATGGCAGTCCTTGGCCACTATTACCACCAAACCCGATCCCGCTCCAAAGCCCTCGAAGCCTTCCGGATCGCCGTCCAGGCCGATCCGACCCATCCGAGCCTCCAGATCCTCGAAAAGGCCCTCTTTCACAATCCTCTGCTGCGCCTGCTGAATTATTCCTTGCCCACATTTTCTAAATTGCGTAGATTATTTCCAATTTGAACGTCCACTTTCTTCCGATGAGTCGGTAAGAAACACTGGCAAGCAGGAGATCCGATGTTCCCATTTTCCCATTCATCCCTCTATTCCCTCAAAAAATCGAAAACGATCTTGCGGCACACCTACCACCTGCTGCAAAAAAAGAAAAAAAAGCTCTCCAAAGAGAGCTATCAGCAAATCTCGAAAACGCTCCTTGCCCTGCAAGAGGCCATTTTAAGAAAAGACCGGCAAGCTGCCGCAGACCTCTCCAGACAAGCCGAATCCTTTTCCCAACTCTTCTTTAAAAAATCGGCGTTTGAACACCTTTTCGACCTCATTTTGGCTTTAGGCTTTGCCCTTGCCGTTGCAATCGTCATCCGGCAGATGTGGTTTGAATTCTATGAGATCCCCTCCGGCTCAATGCGGCCTACGTTGAGAGAGCAAGACAGGCTCGTCGTCTCAAAGACCGATTTCGGGATCAATTTCCCCCTGCAGCCCAAACACATCTACTTCGACCCCGACCTCGTCAACCGAGGCGGAATCTTCGTCTTCACCGGCGAAAATATGGACATCCGCGACGTCGACACCCTCTACTTTTACATCTTCCCCGGCAAAAAACAGTATATCAAAAGACTCATGGGAAAACCGGGCGACATCCTCTATTTTTACGGAGGGCTGATCTACGGGATCGATGAAGCAGGGAACGATATCTCCCCGCAGCTCCAGCCCGCCTCCCTCGATCAAATTGAGCATATCCCCTTTATCGATTTCGACAGGAAATTGGTCATCCCCTCCTCTCCGACAAATGGCTACTACTCCCCTGTGATCATCTACCAAATGAACGAACCTGTCGCCAAGCTCTTTGTCACGCCGCAAGGCCAGGCCGGCGGCGAAATGCTCAACCCGCCGCAAATCCGTGCCTCCGGCGAACCTCCCATCGATAACTATTCCGATATGTGGGGATTCTCCAACTTCGGAATGACCCGCCTTCTCACGCGGGAGCAAGTCAAGTACTTGACCGACCAAGACCCTGCCTCAATGGAGGAGGGCATCCTCTATCTCGAAATCCGCCACCATCCTTCCGTTTCATCTCCCAAACTCGTCAGAGACGATTTCGGCAGGATACGCCCCATGATCGGGATCAGCACCTCGATCATCCCCTTGCAAGAGCACCACATCAAAGCGATCTCCGACAACATGTACACTGCCCGCTTTGAAGTGAAAAATGGATTTGCCCATCGGTACGGCTGCTCCGGATCAGATACACTAGGCAGCAACATCTTCCTTCCCCATCTGCAAAACGTTCCCAACGGCTCCTACGAGTTCTACTACGGAAAAGCCTACAGCCTCAAATGGCAAGGGATCACCAGCGAGCTACCTCCAAACAACCCACTCTATGATTTTGACGCCACTCGCACCCAGCTCCTCTATAATGTCGGCATCGAATTCGATATGCGCTTTGCCCCTCAAGTCAAAAATCAACGGCTTGCTCCGGCCCGCTATACCTACTTCCGCAACGGAGACCTCTATCTGCTCGGCGCGCCTATCCTAAAAAAAGAGGATCCCGCTCTGCTCAACTTCCTCAACAGGGAAGAAAGCAGAAAGGCTGCTTCGAACCCGCAAAACCCATACGCTCCGTTTATTGACGCAGGACCGCCCCTTCACGAAGACGGCTCCCTCAATGTCGAGCTCATCAAACACTACGGGATCCGCATCCCTTCCAAAACATACCTCGCTCTAGGCGATAACCATGCGATGAGCGCCGATAGCCGGGAATTTGGCTTCGTCCCGCAAGACAACCTCCGCGGCGGCCCCGATTTCATCTTCTGGCCTCCGGGATCAAGATGGGGCACCCCCAACCAACCCCCTTATGCCCTCTTCAATGGCCCGCGCAGCATCGTCTGGCTCATCGCCGGCATCTCGATCACCCTCGGAACAATCTACTGGAGGCGGCGCAACCACCTCCCCTTAAAAGGGCTTAAAGGAGACCAGCCATGAAACGCCCTCTCGTGATGATCACAGGCGCCTCTGCAGGGATCGGAACAGCCGTTGCCAAGCGCTTTGCTCAAGAAGGCTACCCTTTAGCACTCACAGCCCGCCGCAAAGAGCGCCTTGAAGCGCTCCAAAAAGAGCTATCGACACAACCTGCCATCTATCCGCTGGATGTGCAAGATTCCGAAGCTGTCGCCTCCACCATCGCCCTCATTGAAAAAGAACAGGGCCCGATCGGCATCCTCATCAACAACGCAGGCTGCGCGATTGGCCTCGAACCGGCTCAAAGCTGCAAAATCGCAGACTGGGACCAATGCGTCGACACCAATGTCAAAGGCCTCCTCTACTGCACCCGAGCTGTCCTTCCCACCATGGTCAAGCTCAACTCAGGCCATATCGTCAACCTCGGTTCGATCGCCGGCACTTATCCCTATCCCGGCGGCAATGTGTATGGAGCGACAAAAGCCTTTGTCCACCAGTTTTCCCTCAACCTCCGCGCCGATCTCATCGGGACCAACATCCGCGTTACTTGCATCGAGCCCGGCCTGACCTCGGGAACAGAATTCTCCACCGTCCGCTTCCGCGGTGACACCCAAAAAGTCGAAAACCTCTATTCCAACACCACCCCCCTTCAGCCTGAAGACATCGCCGAAGCGATCTACTTCAGCTGCACCCTCCCTCCCCATGTCAACATCAACACCATCGAAATGATGCCAGTCTCCCAAGCTTCCTCCGCCCTTGCCATCCACCGAAATAAATAAATTAAGTTGACAAACTGATTCCTGCTCCATAAACCCGTAAGAGACTGTCTACGAACTTGGTTTCTGTCGAATTTTCGGTTCTTTTGAACCAATTTTTGTTTCTTTTTCTGGGGGCAATTATCAACTTTGCTAACCGATGAAGGTAAAATATTTGCCGGTTTCTACGCCCTTTTTAGCGGCATTGTTTTTCTCGTCGTAATCGCAATGATTATCGCACCCCTCTTTCATCGATTCCTCCATAGCTTGCTCATTAAAGATATCAACTAAAGAAAAAGTTCTGAAATAGTGCATCTGCACCTCCAAAAAAATATGGACGCAAACTCCTAATCAATCCATAATTTCTTATACTGCGCCCAATCAAATTCGCAAAATCTAACAGGGCGCTGTATAGAAGAAATCATTTGCTTCTTGAGGTCTATTGAACACATCGCGCTTATTTTTGCCCTTGATTGGAGATGAAGAGGACAAAAGCTCTCCGTTGAAAAATCGGATACGGAAGAATTACCGTCATTTGAGAAAATGGGCCAATCGGACAAAAACAAATTGCTTTCGGATCTATGACAGGGACATAAAGGAATATCCCCTGGCAATCGATTTTTATGATGGACGTTTCTGCGTCCACTACTTTACCAGCACCCGCGATAGCGATGAGCCTCGCCAAGACCTCTACGAGGAGGCAATGGACGCTATCGGCTCGCTCTTTTCTACCCCACCCGAGTTAATCTACTGGCGAACAAGAGTGAAGAGGGAAAAGACTGAGCAATACGAAAAAGCAGGCGGGACGAAACAGTTTTTTTCCGTTTTTGAGTATGGGCTACAATTTAGAGTCAATTTGACCGATTATCTCGATACGGGACTTTTTCTCGACCATCGAGAAACGCGTCGTTTAGTAGCTTCAATGGCCAAGGGAAAGCGATTGCTGAACCTTTTTGCCTATACATGTTCATTCAGCGTTCATGCTGCAGCCGCTGGGGCTCTTTATACCAAGAGCGTGGACCTCTCGAATACCTACACCGAGTGGGGGCGGGAGAACTTTCTACTGAATGCGCTTCCTCAGACAAACAACCCCATTATCCGAGAAGATTGCCTTCAGTTTCTTGAAAAGGAACGAGGTGTCTATGACTTGATTGTAATCGATCCCCCGACGATCTCCCGTTCTAAAAAAATGGATCAAATGTTTGATATTCAAAAAGATTATCCCTTTTTAATTTCCAAGGCGTTGGCACTTTTATCCCAAGATGGGACCCTAATTTTTAGCACTAATTCCCGTGATTTTGATTTTGATGAGAGCCTATTTGGTGGATGCACTATCCTCGATATCTCCAAAAAAACGATCCCGATCGATTTTCATAATCAAAAAATCCACCGCTGCTGGAAGATTTCTTTGACTTAGCGTCTTTGCGTTGTTCCCAGCCGCTTCGCTTAACACGGTTGTTACAGGGAGACGAAAAACCCAAATCTTGCCAACTCATGATCCGTCTCCTAGGGCGTATTAACCCAACTTGTCCCCTAACTTGCCCAGCGAGCTGAGCGAAATATACGAGATACAAGATTCTCGATGAAGCCAAGGTCGCGACCTTGGCGAGGAGAGAAGCGCAGTAGATCGTGTATTGTAGCCAGCTACGATGGGC
>CAZEYJ010000272.1:0-5246 GCA_964516795.1 uncultured bacterium | reverse complement strand
GAGGAAGAGTCAATTCCTGGGAACGGCTGCCCATCATCGCCAGTTCAATGATGTAGACTTGATTTTTTCTCAATCTTTCCTTGGCAACGGGGAGAGAATCAGCTTCGACTACGCCGCCAAACGCTTTGCCTTCCGGAGAGATTGCTTTATAGCGGAACAAAGGCATAGATCACACCTCTTCACATCCGCGTGTCACGCGAATCACTTCACTCGAAGAAGTCTTTCCTGCAATGGCGAGCAAAGCTCCTTCCTGGCGCAAACTCATCATCCCTTTTTCAAGGGCGACGCGCTGGAGCTCTACCGCATCGGCACTCTTTAGCAATTGCTGCTTGATGGCCCCCGTTACAACCATGAGCTCATATATCCCATGCCTTCCCTTGTATCCAGACTGGTAGCAATGGGAGCATCCTGCCCCCTTGCACAACAAATTATCGATCAATTGCGCACGGCTAACTTTCAACTCGGCAAGCTCTTGGTCTGAAGGCTCGTAACTGGATGTGCAGTGGGGGCAGTTCAAACGAACGAGGCGTTGGGCCAAAACAGCAACGACGGAAGAAGAAAGAAGGTAAGGTTCGATCCCCATATCTACAAGACGGGTCAAAGCAGAAGGGGCGTCATTCGTGTGCAAGGTGCTCAAAACCAAATGACCTGTCAAAGAGGACTGGATGGCGATCTCGGCAGTTTCTTTGTCCCGGATCTCTCCGATCATGATCACATCGGGGTCTTGGCGCAGAATATGGCGCAGTCCCGTGGCAAAGGTAAGATGAATCTTGGGATTCACCCCAATTTGGGCCATCCCTTGAAGCTTATATTCAACAGGATCTTCGATCGTCATGATATTGGTTTCAGCCGAATTGATCTCAGACAAAGCGCTGTACAACGTGGTCGTTTTGCCACTTCCTGTGGGACCTGTCACTAACACAATTCCCTCGCTCAGGCGGATCTGCCTGCTGAATTGAGATAGGATCGCATCGCGCATCCCGATTTTGTGGAGCCCGAGAAGAACATTATTCTTATCCAAAATCCTCAACACAATCCTCTCTCCATATACAACAGGGACTGTGCTTACGCGGAAATCGATCTGCCGGCCGCCCAATTTCAACTTGATCCGGCCGTCCTGGGGAAGCCGATGCTCGGCAATATCGAGCCGCGCCATGACCTTAATACGCGTGATCAACTGAGATTGGTAATCTTTAGGAGGGGAATGACGCATCTGAAGGACCCCATCGATCCGATAGCGGACGCCAAGGCCATTTTCCATCGGTTCAAAGTGAATATCGGAAGCTCCTTGCTGAATCGCCTCTGCAAGCATCATATTCAAAAGGCGGACGACAGGCGAATGAGCATCGTGGTCCAGAAGATCATACCCCTCCTCTTCGTCGGCCGACCGTGGAGACTCAGAATGGAGGCTGGCGATCAGCTCAGATGCGACATTCTCCTTTTGGTGATAACAAAGCTCAATGGCCTCTTCCAAAGCCTTTTTGCTCGTCAAGACCTCCTGAACCTCTCTGCCTGTCAGGCATCTAACTTCCTCCAAAACATCTAAATTCAAAGGATTTAGATGGGCAACTAAGAGTTTCCCATCGCATTCGTCGATAGGCAGGACTGCATGGTTTTTTGCAAATGAATAGGGGAGAATTTGAGCTTTCTCTTTAACAAAAGAACTCCCGGTCAAGTCTGCGTAAAAGGCGAGGCCAAAACGCCGGGCGAGCTCTTCGAGATCTTCCTCTATCTTAATCATTATTCCCAAAAAAGATTTGCAAGCTTTGAGAGAAAAACTTCCTGCGCTGTTTTTTACGCGCATCGACCATCCGCTTCAAGAACTCAGGAATATCTCCCGGCCTTTTTTTCAACTGCTCTGTGCGAATTTGGACCAACTCTTCTTCCGGATCAAGAACAATCGTTGGCGTAATGAAGAAAAACATCTCCGTATTGTTGCTGGTCAATTTTGTCGAACCAAACAACTTCCCGATTCCAGGGATCTCCCCTAAAAAGGGGATCTTTTCTTCTGTATCTTGCGTTGCCTTGCGGCGCAGCCCGCCCAAAATAATCGTCTGCCCATCCACAACGCGGACCTCGTTCTGAATGTGGCGCCTGTCCACCGTAGGGCGATCTTCTTTATTGGTATGATTCTTAGGCGTATCAAACGTAATATTGGTCTGCAAGGTCACAAACCCTTTTGTCTCTCCCACTTCGCTTTCCTGATCGGGTAAATGGACCGTTGGGGTCAAGTTGATTGTGATCCCGTATTGTGTACGAGTAAACGATTTCTCAAAAGCGATCCCCTTGTTCGTATCAACAGGCGCAGCTCCATTATTGATCGAAACCTCTTCGACAATCGCAATTTGGGCCGGAGTCTGGTTCACAGTCAAGACAGATGGGGCAGCATTCAACTGGATATCTTCTTGGGTCATTAAAAAACTATAGGCCAGATCATAGGCGGGAAAATGTTTGGAGCTGCTCCCTTTAAGCAAGAAGTGGAGCACGCCTGGTCCAGTAGGGGCTACGTCAGATGTCCACTGGATCCCATTTTTTTCTGAGCCTAACTTCAATACATTCATTCCAAAACTTGTCTGATTTTGATAACGCTTTTCAAATAAAAGCACTTCAATTTGGACCATCTTTTTAGGGACATCCAATTTACGGAGCAGCTCCTTGATCTTGACAAGAGCATCACGGCGCACAACCATGAGCAAGGTCCCTGTTTTTGGGTCAGGGATGAAATGGTCATTGCCTATTTCAAGCTCGAGATTGGAATAACTGCCCGGCTTTAAAGGCTGGGGCGCAACAACAAGAGGAGGCGTCGGAGCGTATCCATCAGGAGTTTTAAATTGGGGGCCTTGGGAAGAATAACTCAACTCCGCTTCTTTTTGTCCTTCTGTAGCCGATGTAAGCAAAGAGGCGTAGACCTTGTCCAAAACCTTCGCCAAGTCATCAGGATTGCTATGGCGGCACTGATACAAATAAATCGTCATTTCCGCAGGATCATGCATCTGCCCTTCTGTTTCCTTAACGATTTTTTCTGCTCGTTCAACAACCTCTTCCTGGCCGATCAAAATCAAAGAATTGCCCTGGGTCAAAGAAAAAAGGCTTAAGCCTTCCTGGTCTGCCTTAGCAAAGGGAGGGCGAGCTTTATCGATCGCTTCTCCAAAAAAAGAAGTCAGAATTTTTTCCATCTCTTTGACAGGCATCTTCGTAATCGGCACAACCCGTGCCGTTTTTCCCGGCGCATCCTGCCAAACGGTCTGATAAAGGTTGATCAGTTTCTGAATTTCTTCTTTAGAAGAGACGATAGCGATTTTTGGACCAATTTGATAAACGAAAGTCTGCTTGACATCGGCAAATCTCTCGAAAAACTGAAATGCGCTTCTGACTTGCTCAACCGGCGGGCTGAACACATAGAACAGCCGGGTATGATCTGCTATCCACTCTAAATCTTGCTGCGATGAAGCGACATGCTGAATTGCCGAAGGATCTTGCTTGATGACGTAAAGCTGTCTAGCATAAGTATTGAGCTTCTTGACGCCGATCCCGCTATGGCCCAAAATCAGTTCAAGAACATTGCTCCAGGATTCGCGCGGAATCGGAATATTCGAATGCATGTTCAGCTTCAGACTGGCCATTTCAGGAGGAATGACGTAAAGATAATCCAAGGCCCCAAATTCCATGACCAACTGGGCAAGAGTTGTTTCCTCTTGGTCCCAAAGGGCATACCCCTCTTCGTCTTTCTTAGATTCCTGGACTGAGGCATCTCTCCACTGAGATTCCAACTCGAAGATCCGCGAGCGAAGGGCATTCGTATGCTGCAAAAGTCCTTGGTATTCTTCTTCGGATGCCTCTTCTTCAGACAACCGGCTGGCCTTCGCATAGCATTGCTGCAGTTCGCCGCGCAAGGAAATCAACTGCTGGTTCACCTCTTTGATGAGGACATCGATACTTAAGTCTGACTCAGACTGACGGGAAACAGCTGAAGCAATTTTTTCTGAAATCGTTTGCTGTCCAAAAAGAAACGGCGTTAGGCTGAAAGCGACCGTTGCAGTTATATAAAGGAATGTTTTACCCATTACGACCCTCTCGAGGAGCAAATGGTATCCTCCGTTTTTTTCGGTTTTTTCCCGGTTTGCCCTCGGCTTCTATCTGAACAGAAACAACGCTGGCTTGGGTTCTCATTTCATCAAAAAAAGTTCCTTTCAAGACCCAACGCCCTTGCTCTTTGTCCAATGCATCGAAAATAAACAGCTCTCCTTTAATCTGATGCTGGAGACAGCTCTCTATCTCTTCTTTGCGGCGGAGGTTGCGCCACCCGGTAGCAGTTTTTAACATCCAATCCCCCTGTCTCAAAACAACTCTTTTTTTACCCAGCATACAACTCACTTGAGAAGCGGTCCTTAATCGAGGCTGCGTCAAAGTCGATTCTGGTTTCTGATTAGGCCTGCTTAAACTTTCGACCGGCAATTCGACCGCCATCGGATAAAAGCCGCTCTCGTCCCAGGCCGCCAATTCAATGCTGCGAGCAGAAGCAGATTTCACAAGAACAACGGGCTGATCCGGAGAAATTTCAGAAAAAGAACCTTCCCGCCATTTTCCATCCTTCCAAAGCAGATAATCTCCGGCAGCGACATAGCATACATAAGGAATGGAGCTTTGAGAAAAATCGATTTTGAACTTCTCTTTCCATTTGGCAAACTCCCTACCGCCGTATTGCTCGATCAGCAAATCTTTTCCCCAGCATTTGGCATATTTCAACTGGTTCAGCGCCTCTTGAGATAACACAGAACGCTTTGCCTCTAAATGGGAAGAGCCCCCTAGGGCCGGAACGACAAACTGCCCTTTTTCTTCATAGCCGTGTGAAGATTCCAGCTGTCCTAACTTATTTCCTGCCTCGATCAAGACCCGCCCATTTTCTAAAAGGATCGGCTTAATCCAAAAAGGCTGGGCCGCATCAGAGAAGGCAAAAGCTCCTGAACTCTCATCTTTCTCAAGGAAAAGGACCTTGCCGCTAACGACTTGTTTAGGATGGTCGCTCGACTTCAAGCCCAAAACAACTTGAGCTTCCCCTTGGGAAACATCGGGCCTGCTGTTATAGGCGATCACGAGCAGATCCTTGGCGAGGTTGGACATCCATCCCCAAGTCTGATGGGCATTTAACCTCAAGGCTCCGGTTCCTATCGATTCATAAGGAAACGGAGAATAAGTCAGTGCCGACGCCATGCTTGCCTCTTCAGAATCAAAACGGTTTTCCCAAG
>CAZEYJ010000271.1:0-15138 GCA_964516795.1 uncultured bacterium | reverse complement strand
TCAAAGGAAGTCCCCATGAGTAAACAAGAACTATCCACATTGTCGCCACATGTGGCGACAATGTGGATAGTTCTTGTTTACTCATGGGGACTTCCTTTGAGAATTCTCTCTGAGATATGGTCACTGAATTTTTTACTGTTTTTGGCGTCGAGGTTGGAATAGCGGAGCAGCATAGAGAGGGTGCGGTGCCCCATAGCGGTAGCAAGCTCGACGTTGGAGGCGCCCTGGCCGGCGGCCAGGGTAGCAAATTGATGGCGCAAGTCATGGAAGCGGTAATCCTGAAGGCCAGCGCGCTGAACGGCTTGCATCCACGCTTTTTTAATATCAATGCGGCCAAAAGCGGTCCTACTAGCAAAGACTAGAGGCTTAAGCGGATCTCGGTGCGCCAGAAGAGCTTTTAATTCGGCAACCAGAGGATCGGAGAGGGCGACACTGCGTGGGCGGCCGTTCTTGGTTTGTGTGAGGAAAGCGATCCCCTTCTCAAGGTCCAGGTGCCTCCATTCAAGGCTGAGAATCTCACCACGGCGAGCGCCCGTAGTTAGAGCAAAGAGGACGATGGGATACAGATAGGAAGACTTGCTCTGTTTACAGGCATCTAATAGACGGGTGATTTCGGCATCGGAGAGCACTCGGTCCCGCCCGGCAGCTTCTTTGATTCTGACCAAGTGCTTACAGGGATTGCCCACCAGCCAACGCAACTTCTTGACGGCATAGCCAAGTGTGGAGGAAAGGGTCGCAGTGTAGCGATTGATCGTCGATGCGCTGCGACAGTTCCCATCGGGAAGGGGGGTATCGATGAGCAGTTTGCGTTCTTGAGCGATGAGTTCCGGGGTGATGTGGATCAGGGCATAGGCGCCGAGCCGCTGCTTCCAGTAGTCGAACTGGGAACGACAGTTTTTGAGAGAGCGGTGGTGGGTGAGCGCGCCGTCGGCATGAAGGCGGTCGATGAGTTGAGCGTAGGTATGGTTCTGGTTGTGGGCTTCGAAATTGTATTGACCGAGCTTGATGCGTCGTTCAGTGTCTGCTGCCCAATCTTCGACGATTTGCTTGCGGTCTGCTGTCTTGCAGACAGTAGGATAGCCTTTGATACGAACGACGGCGCGCCACACTGTGCTTTTGCCGTCCTTGGATTTGCGCTTGTAGATAGACGCCATGACTCTAGCCTCTTGTGTTTGAGTGTGAGACTGGATGTGCCGGCAAGATTATTTTTCGTTGCACCATTCTTGCACCATTTTGCTAAAAGCATAGACCCAAGGTTTATTTTGAGTCTACTGAGTAAAGCTTATGTGTGTGGAATTGTGCTAGATAAGGAATTGAGACTTGATGGACTCGAACCATCGACCCTCTCATTAAAAGTGAGATGCTCTACCGACTGAGCTAAAGTCTCGTAAAAGAAGCAAGTGTTCCGTAATAGAACACTTGCCTATGACCCCAAGGGGATTCGAACCCCTGTTCGCAGAATGAAAATCTGATGTCCTAGGCCAGGCTAGACGATGGGGCCATTATTTGTCAATTTCGAGCCGTGATTATAAATTACGGTCTCAATTTTCTGCAACTCTTTTTCAGAGCGCAGAGATTAAACTGTTAAGATCTCCTTCTCTTTTGCAGTGTAGAGATCGTCGATTTCCTTGCAAAACTTATCTGTCAGCTCTTGAATGGTCTTCTCATCTTTTTTCATCACATCTTCGGTGATGATCCCATCTGCCTTCTGTTTGCGGACAAGTTCATTGTTCTTGCGACGAATTTCACGAATGGTGATTTTTGCGTCTTCCGCTTTTTGCTTGCCTTGTTTTGCAATCTGCTTACGTGTCGATTCGTCCATTGGAGGAACGTTAATTCTGATGGAGTGGCCTTCAACAACGGGCTGCAAGTTAAGGTTTGCTCGCTCGATCCCCTTAGCTATGGCTCCGGCTGTTTGAGGATCAAATGGGGAAATAAGCAATTGACGCGACTCAGGCACTGTCACGTTGGCAAGCTCTTTTAATCGCATTTGAGAACCGTAAACTTCGACAAGAACGCCATCTACCATTCCAGGGTTTGCTCGATTAGAGCGCAGGTTCTTGAGCTCAGTTTTATAATGATCTACAGTTGCCTGCATTTTTGATTTTGTTTGTTCAGTAATACTCATGATCTAACCTCCGGTCACAAGAGAGCCAATCTGCTGGCCGCATACTGCCTTCAGCATAGCTCCTTTTTCAAATAGATTAAAGACACAAATTGGGATCTTGTTTTCCCGGCACAAAGCGATAGCTGCTGCATCCATTACATTGAGTCTTTGGGTAAGTGCATCAGAATAGGTCAAGGTAGGCAGTCGGACTGCCGAAGGATTTTTTTTAGGATCATCGGTATAAATGCCATCGACTTTGGTCGCTTTAAGCAAGATGTCTGCGTTGATCTCACTGGCTCGCAAAGCTGCAGCAGAGTCGGTGGTGAAATAGGGGTTACCTGTACCTCCGACGAAGATCAGCGGAGTCCCTTTTTGCAAACTCTGAATGGCTTGATTCCAATGATACTTCTCGACGAGCGAATCGGTAATGAGTGCGCTCATGACGCGACTTTCAATGCCAAGGCTGGCTAGAGATTGTTGTAAAACTAAACCGTTGATCGTTGTGGCGAGCATGCCGATATGGTCAGCCGGTGTACGAGCAAAGCCAAAATCGACCGCTTGGACGCCGCGGAAAATATTACCGCCCCCGACAACAATACCAATCTGAACCCCGAGATCATAAACAGCTTTGATCGATTCGGCTATCTGATGGCAGGCCTGATGTTCGATCCCAAATTTGAGATTTCCCATCAGGGCCTCGCCTGACAGCTTCAGCAAAATCCGTTTATAAGCCGCCTTTTGGGGTTGCGTCACAATTTATCCCCCCACTTTCCAGCGGTAGTATGTTTTGATTGTGATCGGCTTGTTCAAACGCTTTCCTTCCCTTTCCAAAAGACCTTGCACAGTAACGGTGTTGTCCCGTACATATTTTTGGCAAAGAAGGCAGACTTCATCGCAGAAAGCTTTGATTTTTCCTTCAATGATCTTGTCTACGACATTTGCCGGTTTGCCTTGAACTTGGCTCCGCGCAATTTCAGCTTCCTTTTCTCTAACTGCTTGGGGAACTTGCGAAGGATCTAAATATTCCGGAGACTCGGCAGCGACATGCATCGCAATATCTCTGGCCATCGCTTCTTGCCCAGCGCCACCTGTTAAGATGACAACAGTCACAATCTTGCCGCCCATATGGGAATAGACGCCGACGGAAATATCGGATGCCTTAGGCACAACTGTGAGTCTTTTGATCTGGATATTCTCTCCGAGGCTTTGAACGACCAGCGTGCGGTACTGATCGATCGTAACCGAAGGATCTTTCCGATAAGGCTGCTGAAGAAACTGCTCTAAAGAAGCAGGTTTTGTCTCAGCGACTTCTTGGGCCACATCGCGCATGAATTGCTTGAACTTGTCGTTTTGTGTAACAAAGTCAGTTTCAGCATTCACTTCTACTAAAGCAAATGCATCGGCGCCTTCTGCGCTGCCGATCAAACCTTCGTTGGTCTCGCGCCCTTCTTTCTTAACGGCAGACGCAATTCCTGCTTTGCGGAGAATATCGATTGCGTCGTCCATGTTGCCGCCGGCTTGGTCTAAGGCTTCTTTGCACTTGCCCATGCCAACGCCTGTGCGCTCACGCAATTCTTTAACCATGTCTGGTGTTACTTTCACGCTCATGATTACCCCTCTTCCCCTTCTTCGGCATCTTCTTCTTTTGCAGCACGGCCCCTTGAAGCTTTCCCTTCTTCGCTTTCATCGCCTTTGGCGATGCCGACGTGAAGCTCGTTCTTGCGGTCGATAATCCCTTGAGTAATGGCTTGAAGGATCAGTTTAATGCTCTTGAGCGCATCATCGTTACATGCAATCACATGGTCGATCGGATCTGGATCACAATTCGTATCAACAAGGGCCATCACTGGAATGCCAAGGATCTTGGCTTCCGCTACGGCAATATGTTCTCGGCTTGGGTCGACGATGATCAAGAGGCCCGGCGGCTTGCGCATTGCTCGGATCCCTGAAAGGTTTCGATCAAGCTTTATTTGATCTTTGGCGAGCATGGAAATTTCTTTTTTCTTGAGCCCTTCTCCACCGGAAGCAATTTTTTTCTCAATGCGCTCTAAAGTTTTGACCGACTGACGAATGGTGGTTAGGTTAGTCAATGTCCCGCCTAGCCAGCGTTCGCTGACATAAAATTCGCCGCAATCTTCTGCGCATTCTTTGATCACGCTTTTTGCTTGCTTCTTTGTTCCGACAAAAAGGATCGACTTTCGTTTGGAAACGGTCTCTTTAACAACTTCGACCGCGTTGCGGATCTGTTGGATAGTTTTTGCTAGATCGATAATATAAATGCCGTTGCGCTCTTCAAAAATGAAACGTTTCATTTTCGGATTCCAACGGTGTCTTTGGTGTCCAAAATGGGCACCACTTTCAAGCAAATCCTTGATAGTGACTTC
The DNA here is from genome assembly GCA_964516795.1 of uncultured bacterium. GTDB lineage: Bacteria > Chlamydiota > Chlamydiia > Chlamydiales > Rhabdochlamydiaceae > Acherontichlamydia. The sequence continues at coordinate 10,647 of CAZEYJ010000271.1, read as the reverse complement.
TGAACTTCTTCTCTCTTGAGTAGCCAAGCCTTGTCCCTTTATGTTGACGACGGCATCCTCCCTATTAAAAAGATAGCACCCTTCCCTGTGAAGGGGATCTGCGGGAAGATTTCGGTCTTGGGTTAAAATAAAAAAGCGCCTGATCAGAATCGAACTGACACAAGTAGCTTGGAAGGCTACGGTTCTACCATTGAACTACAGGCGCATTGTAGAGTCTGCTGACTGTGACAACATTCCTCAAAAATTCAGAAATAGTTTTACCCGAAAAGCTCTTTTTTTGCCAAGAGCTTTTCTTAAATTTCTAAAAAATTCGGTGGCGGAGGGGAAAACAGCTTGTCGGTTTGCCTTCCACCCGTTATACTCACATTGTCAGCAAGATAAGACCTCCCCTCTATGGATCACCACATTCCTGAAAAAGCGAATCGCGTTCTCAACGTGATCATCTTAGCCCTTCTGCTCATCTTGATCCGGGTCTGGTACCTAGCTGTGATCCAACATGACGAACATGTCGTCCTCGCGCGCAAACCTCAACGGCGGTCGATCATCGAGCATGTGGAAAGGGCCACAATCCGCGATAGGTTCAACATCCCCCTTGCCCTCAATAAGATACACTATGCGGCTGCTGTCTGCTATGCCGACATCCGCACCATTCCCAGCACCAAATGGGAAAAAGATGAGCATGGCAAGCCAAAACGGATCCCTGCCCGGGCCAACTATATCCAGGAACTCTCCCGGCTGCTGGCAAGCGAGCTCAACCTCGAGGCGCAGCAGATCGAAGACACAATCCACGCAAAGGCATCCCTTTTTCCCCACACTCCGTTTGTTTTAAAGGAGGATATTTCTGAGGAACTCTATTACCGCTTAAAACTGCTTGAAACGCAGTGGGTTGGAATCCGGACAGAAAAAAAGTCCAAGCGCTATTACCCCTTGGGCAAGGTGGGGTCCGACGTGATCGGCTTCATGGGGGCCATTAGTTCAAATGAATATTTTAATATTGCCCAAGAGATCAAAATCCTCCAATCCTACCTCTCTGCCAGAGAAGCGGGGGAGACGCCCATCCTTCCTAAAGGGTTTAACAATGCTCTCGAGGTGAGGGAAAAACTCCAGCAGCTTCAAGAAAAAGCTTACACGATCAACGATCTTGTCGGAAAAGCCGGGATAGAGGCGGCATTCGACCAAGATCTCCGCGGCTATTTTGGGAAAAAAACTTATGAGATCGATACAAAGGGCAACTTTCTCCGCGAACTTCCCGGGGGAAGAAAAGCCGTTTCGGGACAGCGCATCCTTCTCTCGATCTCATCAGAGCTGCAAGAATACGCGGAGCAGCTTTTGGCTGAACATGAAGAGTTCCGCAATTCGACCGATCAGGGCCAGTTGTCAACTCCATGGATCAAAGGAGGGGCTATCGTCGCATTGGATCCCAAAACAGGGGAAGTGCTCGCCCTTGCCTCCTACCCCCGCTTTGACCCTAACGACTACATTCCGTCGCCGCTTTCCGATGAGAAAGCGCAGAAACAGTCCAAGATCATCAGATGGCTTGAAAATGAGGCTTATGTCGGCGAGATCTGGGACGGCAAACGTCCTTTGGAACGGGAGCGCTTCAATTCGCACAAGCAGCAGTTCTACGATGAAACGCTCGATCTCAATTGGGAGAACTACTTAAGCGCTATCCTCCCTGCCGACTCAACCCTTCTTGCAGCTGTCAAAAAGGTCCACCGTCTCTCGGTGGCCTATGAGATCCAACATACACTCGAGCAGCTTCTTCCTCTTTCCGGGCAAAGCAGCATGAAGGTTTTGATCGCCGCCTTATACTCAGACGGACAGCACCGCGCTTTCAAGAATAAAATTTCAGAAGAGGAGCTCGACAAAGCAAAACGCTGCCTAAATGAAGACTGGTCCCAGGTCCTTATCGCAAAACGCACTCTTGATCCTTACCTCCAGCCGATCACTTATAACGACGATAAACTCCTGGCGATCGATCTCTGCAGGCTCCTTGTCAACACAGAAATATTCACTCCCGATTTAATCGAAAAAATAGGCAACCATTCCCTCTCTCGCTATCGAGAGCTCTGCCAGTCTGTTGCCACGATCCATCACTTCTTATCTACCAACGCACAAAAATGGTTTCACACGATCGACTTCCAAACATGGCGCAATGAGCATTTTAAGGAGTTCATTAAAAATAAACGAAAGCAAGAAAAGGAAAAAAAACAATACACCCGCCCCTACACAGAATATCTAGAGCAGCTTGAACGCTCTAGCTTCAAGCGATTTTGGCAGCAGCATCGCTGGGTTTTATTTGACACGTTTCTCTTTGGAGAAACCGCCTCGCTCCGGCATCAAACGCCGGCACTAGAGCCCTACCTGATCGAAATCGAAAAGCTCCGCGCCTCATCAACCGCTTACTACCAGCACGCTGAAAAATTGCGTCTGGCAACAGAGGGGCTTTCTCCTGAGCTGTCTTTGCGTTATCTACAAACGATGCGCTCTTTCCAGGAACTGAACCGTCCGCTCTATGGACACTATCGAAGCCTGCGCAATACCAACGGGGCCCAACTCGAAAAACATCTCGCAGGCGCCTTTTATCCTTTAAGCGGATATGGATATGGACGGTCTCACGCTTTTCGCCAATCTACACCTCTTGGCTCGGTTTTCAAAGTGGTCGTCGCCTACCAGGCCCTGTATGAAAAATATCAAGAACTCAGTGAAATGCGCCGAAACTTGGAGCAAATCAACCCTCTTACGCTCATCGATAAAATCCAATGGACGGCAATTCCCGGAAGCAACGGCCAAGTTCTTGGCTATACGCTGGACGGCAATCCGATCCCCCGTCTTTACAAAGGGGGAAGACTGCCTCGAAGCCACCCGAACATCGGGAAAGTCGATTTAGTCGGAGCCCTTGAACAGTCGAGCAACATCTATTTCGCCATTTTAGCTTCTGAATATATCAATAATCCTTGGAACTTGGTTGAAGTCTCACGGCTGTTTGGCCTAGGAGAGCGTTCGGGAATTGAACTTCCGGGAGAAATTGCCGGCTCTTTGCCCAACGACCTCTCTCACAATCGGACCGGCCTCTATTCTTTTGCTATTGGACAGCACTCCCTGATTGTGACCCCTCTGCAAACAGCGGTCATGCTTGCTGCGATTGGCAACAAAGGCCGGGTCCTGACTCCAAAGATCGTCCAGATCATCGCAGGCAACGAGTCGTTTTACGATTACCGCGATCCCTTTAATGCTGCTACATATCCTTATCAAGAAGCTTTAAACCTGATCGGCATTCATTTCCCTCTCTTTACCGCCACACAATCGGAAAGGGGAAGGCCTCAGGTTTGGTACTCATCTCCTGAGGTAAAACAGACGCTTTTCTTTCCGCCTGAACTCAGAAATCCTCTGATTGAAGGAATGCACAAAGTGATTAACGGGCCTCGGGGAACGGCGCGCCCGAATATCATCCGTTTCTTGAATGAAAAGCCTCAGGTGAAAAAGAATTTCTATGAGCTCAAAAACCAATTGATCGGAAAAACGGGAACAGCTGAAATTCTCTATAAACAGGCAATCGATGCGGAATCAGGAGCGAAAATCCATAACCATATCTGGTTCGGCGGTCTCAGCCTGCAACCCACATCAGAATCTCCCAGGCCGGAATCTATGGAGCCGGAACTAGCGATCGCCGTCTATCTCCGTTTCAGCGAGTCGGGTGGTAAAGAAGCCGCTCCTTTAGCCGCTGAAATAGCAAAAAAATGGAGGGAGATCTGCGCTAAACATGGCGGCACCTCCTACATCCCTCCTGAAAAGACACAAGAGCCGTTCCCTTTCTGAAATTTGAGCATGCTTCAGCATTGCTCTTTTTTGACTTCTATGCGTGAACCCCGTCCTAAAGGACGGGGCGTCTATTTAGGAGGAGCTTCGCCTCCCTCCCAAATGCGGAATTAAACTACCCGGCCCTAAAGGGCCTGCTACAAAGCATCCCCCTGTTTTAAAGTTGGGTTATTAAGAACATAAAGGAAAAAAGGGGAAATCCATCTGAATTGAAGCTGCCGGTTCCTGCGCTTTCATCTTTTCTAAATAAGCCTCAAATGCTCTCTGGGCGGTTGTCGGTCTCTTGAGCTTGGCGTATTCCTGCAACACCAAATAGAGGTAAAGCATCACATCAGACCGCTTGAGATGATTTCTTGCAAACTCATTGGCATTGCGCACCATCCAGCGCACCTCATCTTCATGGTCTATTGCCCATTTGATCTTTTCAACTAAATCGCTTCCATCCGCTTCGTAGGGGATGTAGTGCTCATATGGCCACAGGTTCCGATAAAACCACTGGTACCAGGGAGAATTTTGCTTGAAGATCACACAGTCGGAAAACAATTGCCAGTAGGTCCTTGAAAAAGCAGAAACAAACCCATCAACTAAAATTTGATACCGGTATTGCAACTGTTCGACAACCTGAAGAGGGTTTCCCATGTAAGGCTCAAACTTCGATCTCCAGCTTGGATCATCGTACTGTTCTTTGAACATCTCAGAAAATTTAGCATCGACAAAATCCGGCTCTTTTGCAGAGAGTTGAATTAATTTCCAACGGGGGACAACATCTGTTTTAATCGGAGGAAATTTAAGTGGCCCGTCAAATCCGGTCGTCGATCCCCTCCATATCGCTTTGCCCCGCTTAACTTCCCACGGATAGAGCGCAGCGCCTTTTTCAACTGCTATCATGAAATTATCGTTCCCATAAAGGGCCTCGTAATCAGGGATGTTCACAGTAAATGGGCTGTATTGCTTGTGCTTGCACCAAGATAAGACGGGGACGGTGGCATTTCCGCAAAAGGAATCTCCGATATAAAGCAAAAACACCATATTCGGAAGGGGAACGCTCTGAGCGAGCTCTTGGATCACCTCATTAAAGGCTCTGGCGCGAAAATCGCTGGCCACTTCAACCGGATAGCTTGAACAGATCGCCTGGCCGGAAACTAAGCTGCAGACAAGAAAAATACCATCCCTGTTGTTCATGATCGTTTCGGGGATATTATCTTCAAAAATCCCTGTCTCTTTAAAGGGAGAGAAATCTTCTTGGATCTGCTCGATCATCCAAGCCGGATACTCTTCTTTTTCAATTTTCTCCTTGAGCTCCTCTAGCCAATTGCCCCAATATTTCCCTTTCCAATAATGCCAAAACTCTTCTGCCCCGGACGATTCTGCAGGCAATGTTATGACCAGAAAGACGGCTAAGAAACTGATTGAGACACAATAACGAAGCATACTCTACAAAAATTTTTTTTCCATTTGGGCATACTCTGATAAAAGCAAATAAACATAGAGCATCACATCGGAGCGTTTAAGGTTATTGTGAGCAAAATCGTTCGCTTGCCGGGCAATCATGCGGACCACATCATCATTCTGCATCGCCCATTCCAATTTTTCTACGAGATCACTCCCATCAGCCTCATATGGGATATAATGTTCATAAGGCTGCAGGGCGCGATAAAACCATTGGGACCAGGGAGAGCGCTGTTTAAAGATGGCGCACTGGGAGAACATCTCCCAATATCCCCTTGAAAAAGAGCTGACAAACCCATCCGGAAGCAATTGATACTTGCGCTGCAAATGTTCAGAGACGGGAACTTCTGATCCAAAATAAGACAAAAGCTTGGCAAGTTTTTTGCTGTTCACATGCTCTTTTTGGATGATCATTGTGAATTTGGCATCGATCAGAGAAGGATATTCAACGGAGAGCTCAGCTAATTTCATCCGTGGCATGAATTCAAATCCCCAGCCTCCCACACTGATCCCTCTCCAAAAAGCCTGGTTCCTCTTCCGTCGCCAAGGATATCGGGATATGCCGGTCTCGACCTCCCTTAAGAACGCCTCATTTCCGCAAAAGGCCTCATCATCCGGGATGCTTACCGTGGCCGGACTCCACTCACTGTGCTTGCACCACGAAAAGACGGGGACCGGCGACTCACCGCAAAACGCCTCGCCAATGTAAATTAAACATGTGACATCAGGCAGGCAGATGCATTGAGCAAGCTGGTTCATTCCTCTAATCCACCTTTCCGCGCGGAAATCTTGGCTCGTACCGACCAAATGGGAGGTCCAATAAACCTTTCCATCTTTGATGCTGCACACTAAAAAACTGGATCCGGGATTTTCTGCAATAAGGCTCTGGATCTCCTCCAATCCGATCTTTTTTCCTCTGAACGGCATCAGGTCCTCTTGGATCTGCTCCATCATCCAATCGGGAAAAGCCGCCTGCTCAATTTTCCGAACAAACTCTTGCTGCCAGTTCGACTCGATACAGCTGGCGCATACTGTCGTTGTTGGCCAAGCTGCTAACACAATGAAAAAAGCAAATAAATAAGCCATATGCTCCCTGTTACAAAATCAGAGCTGCACCCGATTCGGGCTCTATAGACCGATCTTTCAATACCGTCTCGAAATATGCAATGGTCTTCATCAGCCCTTCCTTAAGCTGCGTCTTGGGGGCCCATCCCAGTTTCTGCCCCGCAAGCCCGATATCCGGCTTTCTCTGCCTAGGATCATCGCTGGGCAGAGGACGATAGACCAACGTCGAACGGGACCCTGTCAGCTCAATCACAAGGCGGGCCAGCTCGGCAATCTGGAACTCAACAGGATTGCCCAGATTAACAGGCCCGGCAAACCCCTCTTCGCTTTGCATTAACCTGACAATCCCTTCCAATAAATCATCGACATAGCAAAACGAACGGGTCTGCGTTCCCTCTCCATAAACTGTAATCGGCTTATTGTGCAGGGCCTGAACAATAAAGTTAGAGACAACACGTCCGTCATTCGGATGCATTCTAGGGCCATAAGTATTAAAAATCCGCGCTAATTTAATATCGGTCTTATATTGGCGGTGGTAATCAAAGAACAATGTTTCAGCGCATCGCTTCCCTTCATCATAACACGAACGAAACCCTATAGGATTGACATTGCCCCAATAGCCCTCGTTTTGCGGGTGGACATGGGGATCTCCATACACTTCACTTGTAGACGCCTGCAAGATCCGCGCCTTGAGCCTTGTCGCTAAATCCAGCATGTTGATCGATCCATGGACATTCGTTTTTGTCGTCTGCACAGGGTCAAACTGATAATGGATAGGCGATGCCGGGCAGGCAAAATTATAGATCTGATCGACCTCTAGGTCCAAAGGCTGGCAAATATCATGCCGAATGACCTCAAAATAAGGATGGTCGATGAAAGACAGGAGATTGTCTTTGTTCCCCGTATAAAAATTGTCGACGCAGATCACCTCGCTGCCTTCTTTCAACAGCCTCTGGCACAAATGGGACCCTAAAAAGCCAGCTCCGCCTGTCACTAGAATCTTCTTTCTGTGTTGAATAGTCACGTTCAACCCCTTGTTCCAATTCAGAGACTCTAAATCATGAAGACAATATTTTCTAGCTTGACTTTCTTTTCTGCCTCCCACTATCCTTTAAAAAAATCTTATCTTTTTCAACTTATGAATTTACCTGCTCCTAGCATCAATCTCCGACAAATAGCTCCCCCCGAGAGCACAATCTTAATTACTGGGGCCTCAGGTCTTGTTGGGACAGCTCTAGTAGAACAACTCAAAGCCCATGGGTATAACAATCTCTTTTTATGCGGCAGAGAGCAGTGCGACCTCAGAAATTTAGAAGCAACCGCAGCTCTTTTTACTGAGATCCGGCCCGACATCGTATTCCATGCGGCAGCATCCGTATACGGAATTAAAGGGAACCTTGCCAACCGCGGCTCAATCTTCATAGACAACATCCTCATGAATACCCACGTCATTGAGGCCAGCCGATTGGCGGGAGCCAAAAAAATCATCGCGATCGGAACGATTGCCGCTTATCCCGATCCTAAAATTGTTCCTATTAAGGAAGAGCACATTTGGAACGGGCCGCCGCATGCTTCTGAAAGCAGTTATGGCCATGCCAAACGGGCAATGCTGGCACAATTGATTGCTTATCAGGAAAGCTACGGCCTTGATTTCGCTTATGTCATTTCAACCAACCTCTACGGCCCCAACGATAAGTTCGACCCCCATTTTGGACATGTGGTCCCTTCCCTCGTCCACAAATTCCATCAAGCAAAAATGACAGACGCTGATGTCATGATCTGGGGAGATGGGTCAGCCTCCCGGGACTTCCTCTACTCTAAGGACATGGGACGCGCCCTTGTTGCGATCATGAACCACTTTACCGGCGCCATCAATGTGGCCTCGGGGACGAAAACAAGCATTTTAGAACTCGCTTCTATTTTGTCTGAATATTATAGCATGCAAGGCCGGATCCAATGGGATACCAGCCAGCCCACCGGAAGGCTTTTTCACGAAATCGATATCACCCTATTGAAATCGATAGGATTCAGCCCCGCATATTCTGTGAGAAACGGATTATACGAAACTCTTAACTGGTACAATGAAAACTACGCCAAAGGACTCGTCAGATGCTAGAGCACTCTGAAACTAAAAAGAAATTAGCCATTATCAGCAGCTATAATGAAGCTTGCGGCAATGCCAGTTACACAAAAGCCTTAAGCAATGCCCTCTCTGAGCACTTTGATGTCTCCATCCTCCATTTGAACACCGATCTGCTCAGAAACGGCTCTTCTAAACTGGTCAAGATCCATCTCCAGGATCTCTGCCAAGCCGTTCAAAAGTTTGATTGCGTGAACATCCAATTCGAGGCGGGGATTTTTGGAAACTCCCACCGGTCTGCGGTCAAACGTTTTACCAAAGTGGCCAAAACATGCAAAAACCTCGTCGTGACGATGCACCGCGTCGATTATCCGGTAAAAAGGCCCGTATTGGCTCCGCTAAAATACTTTCTTAAGCTTGAGCAAGGCTTCCGCAATTTGTTGAAAAGCATCAAAGGGGGGCTTGAAAATAACAAAAATTCCCGCGCCCACTACAAAGCGATCCAATTCTGCAAAAAACACCGCTTCCCCATTGTCGTCCATACCAAAAGGGATACAGCCTATATTCGGGCAATATTTGATTACAATTTAGTCTTCGACCACCCGCTTTGCTTTTACAACCAGGACTATCTCAGTTCACTAGCGCAGCAATATAGCAAAGAACACTTCTGCAAAGACTTCAACCTCTCTCAAGAAGATGTCCACTTAGGAATTTTTGGCCTCATTTCTAAATATAAAAATTATGAAACTGCCGTGAGGGCTCTCCCATTTCTTCCAAGCAACTACAAGCTCCTTATTTTCGGGAAACAACACCCTCTTTCCATTGAGCTCAACAAAAAAATCGACCGCTACTTGAAAATCTTGATGGATCTCATTTTAGAGCTGAAACTTGAGAACAGGGTCAAATTCCTCGATGCCAGCGAAGATGAAACTTTCCTCAAAGCCTTGCTGGGGTGCGATTTCAGCATCCTTCCTTATCTCGAGGTCAACCAAGGAGGCTCAGGGATCGCCGCCCTCTCCCTCGAAACCAATACACAAGCGATTTTCTCTCAGAACAAAACCTTCCTCGAGCTACAAAAATATGCCCCTTCCAGTTTTGTGACATTCAGCATCGGCAACTATTTGGAGCTGGCGCATGCCATCCAAGCCTATAGACCGTCAGCTTATAGGGAGAAATTAAGGGAATACCATCAAAATTATAATCCCAAGACAAACGGGAACTTTTACAAGAAAATTTTCTTCGATAACTGGGACCATCAAACAGCTCCTTCTTGCTCGCATCGAACTGAAGAAAAGACCTCGACGCTGACCCAGGACCATTTCACTCCTCAACTAGGAAATGTCTGATTTAAGAGACTGTCGTTGAATCCAGCGGCAGTCTCTTAGAGACTGTCTAAAAACTCGACGAAATCCAAATTTGTGGACAGTCTCTTACCAATTATTGTCCTTCTCGTATCCTAATTGGATCAACACATCTCCCATGACGAATTTAAACAGTTCCTTATGATATTCAGTAAAATACTGGGGCCATGTCCCAATCTGCCCATTTCGAAAGGCCTTTGCGGGCATTCCTGCGGGGCCATAAGCATGATAAGCAATAAAGTCGATCTCCTCTCTGGTCAAATTAAATCCCAAGTGTTTAAAAAGCGCTTTAAGAGCTTTTTTTTGCCTATATCGCGTCCCCCCTCCCTCCGGGCCTACGAGATCCTCAAACCGGACGACCAAAACGCTCGGATCACGCATCCACTCGATCGCCTCTTGAAAAAAAAGATGAAGCCCTAAATAGGCATCAGGCATCAAGATCGCCTGAGAAAGCTGCTGCGCCTCCGATAGACAACTAAAATCTCTTAAAAATTCCTGAGGGGCCCACGGCCATCGGTTTCTCAGCATATGCATAAAAGAGACAATCGCATCTCTAGGATCTCTGATTAGAATTACCTTAGTAAACTCATCTGGATCTGCACTTCTAAAATCAGCAAAAGCCGGGAAAACATGGTTGAAAAAAAAATAAGGCTCATAGGGAATTAAGGTCTGCTTAAAAGGGGCTTGACCGACATTAGTGAACGTCATCTCATTTTCGTTCATGACCATAAGCAATATTTTCTTCAGCAGGTGTGTTCCCGATTTTGGGACCGTCAGGCAAAATACGCTTTTTTCTCCATGCCACCCCTTCTCTTGACTCAATGAGTACGCATAGAGCGGCCACAAAAAAACCATGAAAACTACCCAAGCGCT
>CAZEYJ010000270.1:0-2433 GCA_964516795.1 uncultured bacterium | reverse complement strand
TGTGGGTTAGTCGTCCTTTGCTGTCTTTTGACGCATAGTTAAAGATGAGCCCTAACACCTCATCGGGAAGGGAGTTGATGTTAAGCGGGACGGAGAGATCTTCTTCTTTTTCAGAAGGGGCGGAGAGGGATTCCCGGTCAACAGGTTCCCAGATCAAAGATGGACCATGGCTGGACAAGCTATTAACGAAACTGCTCATATATAAAACTCTAATTATTATTTTTTTAAATAAAAATGTAATTAGTCTGATTTTATCAAAAATCTGATTTTTAAAAAATGTAATAATCTTTTTATTTCGACGTGTTATTTTTTTATTTAAAAATAATTTTTTAATTAAAAAAGAGTGAAAAATAAGAGGATATTAGGATGGTCTGGATGGAGAGACTGCATCAAAAAAACGGGGATTTAAGTGTCTTCTATCGTTGCGCCGCCTAGGCAGATAGCGCCGTCGTAGAAGACGATCGCTTGGCGAGGCGTAATGGCGCGCTGAGGGGTGGAAAAACGGACGTAGAGCTTATTGTCGAGGATCTTTTCAATCACACACTCTTGGTCCGGCTGGCGGTAGCGGACTTTTGCTTTGCAGGTGCAGGGAAAGGAAGGGAGGGCCCCGGAGACCCAGAAAGGGTCGATGGCCGTCAGCGCATTGGCGTAGAGGGCAGGGTGGTCGGTCCCTTGCTCGACGATCACCACATTGCGGGCGGGATCTTTGCCGACAACAAACCAGGCATCGCCGGGGCCGCCAATGGCAAGACCCTTGCGCTGGCCGATCGTATAGTAGGCGATCCCGTCATGCTGGCCAACGACTTGTCCTTTCAGGTTTTCAAAAGGACCTTGTTGGTAGGCGAGGTGTTTGCTAATAAATTCTTTGAAATCGCGCTTGCCGATGAAGCAGATGCCGGTGCTGTCCTTTTTTTCCGAGGTCGCCAGCCCGTGTTCTTTAGCGATGCGGCGCACCTCCGGCTTTTCGAGCCCGCCGACGGGGAAGAGGACTTTCTCAAGGATAGCGGCTTGGAGGGTGTAGAGAAAGTAGCTTTGGTCTTTGTTGGGATCGGCCCCTTTGAGCAGCTGTCGTGGGCGCGCGTCTTCTGCAATTTGGCAATAGTGGCCGGTCGCCAGATAGTCGGCCCCAAGGCTCATTGCCTTTTCAAAAAAAACTTTAAATTTGATCTCCCGGTTACAGAGGATATCGGGGTTGGGGGTGTAGCCTAATTTGAGCTCTTCGAGAAAGTGGGTAAAGACATTGTCCCAATATTCTTTGACAAAGTTGACCGTATAGCAAGGGATATCGATCTGCCGGCAGACTCTGACGACATCTTCATAATCTTGAGTGGAGCGGCATACCCCGTCAGGGTTCGTCTCTTCCCAGTTTTTCATAAAGAGTCCGATGACGTTGTAACCCTGTTGTTTCAGCAATAAGGCGCAGACGGAGGAGTCAACGCCGCCCGACATGCCGACGACAACAGTCTTTGCTTGCATCGCTTTCCTCTCTGTTTTTTAGCGGTATACTATAGGGAAAAAGGAGGATTCGATCTAGATCATTTTATTTTTAGCTTTTTGAAGGCCAGCCGGGATGGACCGGCTGGCAATGGACGCTTAGTTAAGACATTCTTTGATTCTGACGATGTTAAGATAGTTGATATGGCGGGTTAACCCGGCGAGCTCGCGATCTGAGTCTTTAGCTGTGATTTCAAGATCATCCAGTGTGATTTGGAGATCAGAGGGCTGTATACCTGCTTGGTCAAAGAATCTAGCGGCAAGTTCTTTAGATTCGTTGGCAAAGAAAGCGCCCAGCTTTTGATCAAAGAGAGCGGTTGGGTCGATCGGTTCTTCATTAAACTCTTTGACTAGCAGGCGATTCATTTCCTGTTCTGTGAGCCCATCTGCAGAGGTGCCGAAGGCGATGTATTTTTTTTCTCCTTCTTGGTTAGCGCCGATGCAAATGGCATTAAAACCTTTAGATTCTCCATTGGGGTGTCTTGAGTAATAGGCAGGAACATTAGCGAAATAGGCCCAATCTCCCATTTGGGAAGTATCTGCGTTGGTGGAGCTGATTAATTTAAGGGAGTGAAGAGGAGTTTGTTTAACATGGGGGCTCAGTGTCATAGGAAACTGTCCTGAACCGGAAAAGAGGTTGTTGAATCGGCCATCACCCATGATCTCTCTGAGCGTTTCATAGATTGCTAATTCAATGGCGCTGCTGCATTCGATGAATGAGACTTGTCCACTGCGCACATTTTGAAGAGCGTCCGTAGGCAGGCAGTTGGGTTGGATTCGATAATAGAAGGGTTCTTTTTTCGTTAAGCTTGCCGGATTAGTGATAGCGTCAAATCCTTTTGGTGGAAATCCGTGAAAAAAAGTGTTTCTTTGGACAAAAAAATCGAGGCGCTTTGTTTGCTTTTGATTGATTAATGTCGCGGCATAGTCGTTAGCATA